>JBBSCV010000052.1:0-15153 GCA_038249925.1 Burkholderiales bacterium | reverse complement strand
GGTTCCCTTCAAGGCAGCCGTCACTCGGTCGGCGCCCATCTCCATGTGACGCACGATGTTCTCGCGCACCACGATGGCGTCGTCGATCAGCACGCCGATGGCCAGGCTGAGGCCCAGCAGACTCATGAAGTTCAGCGAAAATCCGCACAGCCAGACTGCGATGAAAGAGGCCAGCACGCTGGTGGGCAGGCTCAGCGCGGTGATGAGCGTGCTGCGCCAGGAGTTCAAGAAGATATAGACCACGAAGACCGTCAGCCCCGCACCGAAGACCAGCGCATGGATGACGTTGTTGAGGCTGTTCTGCGCGCTCTCGCCGCCGTCCTGCACCACTTCCAGCCTGGTGCCGGCGGGCAGCTCCTTGGTGATCTTGGCCACCTCGGTGCGCACCACATCGGCCACCGCCACGGTGCTGGCGTCGCGCGCCCGCGTCACGCCCAGGCCGACGTTGGGGTTGCCGCTGCGGATGGAGCGGCTGGTGATCTCGGCGTAGCCGTCCTGCACGGTGGCCACGTCGGACAGGCGCACCACGCTGTCGCCGCGGCGCTTGATGACGATGCGCCCGAACTCCGCCGGGCTTTCGATGCGGCCGACGAGTCGGATGCTCTGATCTTCCAGCGTGCCACGCACCTTGCCCACCGGGGCGCTGGCATTCTGCGTGCGCAACGCATTCACCACCTCCGTCACGGAGACCGAGAATTCACGCAGCCGCTCGGCGTGCAGCAGCACGCTCAGCTCTCGCCGCAGCGCACCGTTGACGTTGACCACGGCCACGCCCGGCAGCCCGCGCAGGCGGTCGGCGAGCTGGTCTTCGGCCATGCGCGAGATGTCGGCATGGCTCAGCGTGCTGGAAGACAGCGCCAGTTGCATCACCGGCTGCGCCGCCGGGTCGACACGCACCAGCGTGGGTTCGCGCATCTCGGCAGGCAGCTTGTAGCGCACCGAGCCGATGGCGTTGCGCACCTCGTCGGCGGCCTCGATCAGGTTCTTGTCGAAATCGAAAAACAGCACGAACTGGGCGCTGCCCTCGCGCGAGGTGGAACTCAAGCGGTCCACACCCGAGATGCTCTGCATCGATTTCTCGATGCGGTTGACGATCTCGCGTTCCACCGTTTCCGGGCTGGCACCCGGGTAGACCACGCTGACCACCAGCACGGGGGGCTCGACATCGGGCATCTGGTTGACGCGCAGCTTGCTCAGGGCCAGCAGGCCCAGGGCCATCAGACCGATGATGATGACCACCATCGCGGTGGGCCGCTTGACGCTGAAATCGCTGAGGAACATGGTGGCTTACTTTCCTGCTGCCGCTGTTTCTGAACCCGTGGCTGAAGCCGCGGCCGCGCCGTTGACGGGCGTGCCCTGCGCCGGTGCTGTGGCATCCGCGAGCCTGGCGGACTGCCCGTCGACCAGGCCGCTGCTCGGGCTGCGCAAGATGCGGTCACCCGCAGCCAGCCCGCTTTGCACCGGAAACTGACCGCGGCGGCTGTCGCGGTCGCCCAGCTTGACTGCCACGCGCTGAATCTGTGCGCCCTGCAGGCGCCAGACCTGCGTCTCTTCACCGGTGCGCAGCAGCGCGGCCTCGGGCAGCATCAGCGTGGTTTCTGTGCCGGTGTCGATGCGGCCTTCGGCAAAGAGGCCGGCCACCTGCGGCGCGGCGGTGGCCGCGCTGAAGTCGACCAGCACTTCGACCTGGCGCGTCACGGCATTGGCCGTGGCGTCGACGCGGCGAACCTTGCCCGCGTACTCGGCCTGCGGAAAGCCGTTGATGCGAAAAATCACCGCCATGCCCGGCTTCACCTCGCTCATGCGTTCGGCCGACACCAGGCCCTCCAGGCGCATGCTGCGCGGGTCGATGACCTTCACCAACTCGCGCCCGATCTGCACCGTGTCGCCGGCCGAGACACGACGTTCGCTGAGCACGCCGTCGAAGGGCGCCCGCACCTCGGTGCGACGCAACTGCTGCTGCGCTGTGACCACGCGCGACCGCGCCGCCACGAGATCGCTTTGCGCGTTGTTGCGGCGCACCTGCGCGTCTTCCAGTCCTTGCATCGAGATCATGCCCTGGGCTTGAAGTGTCTTCAGGCGCTCGACCTGACGCTCGGCCTGCTCGAAAGCCTGCGAAGAAGCGCGCGCGGCCTCTTGCGCCGAGTTGAGGCTGTCGCGAATCGAGGTGTCGTCCAGGCGCACCAGCAGGTCGCCACGGTTCACCGCCTGGCCGTTTTCCTTCAACACCTGCAGCACCACGGCGCCCAGCTCGGCACGCAGATCGGCACGCTTCTCTGGTTGGATAGAGCCGGTGATGACGGGCCCGCTGGCCATTCTGCTGGGCGTCAGCGTCAGCAGGTCTTCCGGCGCCAGCAGCAGCGTGGTGGCTGCGGCCTTGGCCGCCGCGGCGCTGGCAGCAGCGGCAGCACTGGCGGGCCCGCCACTGCCGGGCTTGTTGCAGGCCGCCAGGCTCAAGGCCAGGCCGAGAACGGCGGCTGACGTGGCAATGCGAGAGGAACGAATTGGGCGCATGTTCTGAATAGGCGCGCGCTTGCGGCGGCTTTGGGGAAGATCGAAGGCCGAGAGAGTAACGCCCTCAGGGGACGGCCCGGCAGCGCGCTGCGACGAAACGCGGCTGGAATGTCGCCAACGGCGGCCCCGCGGGATGGCGGGCCTGGCGAAGCTGCCCGAACGGCCGCCCGGGCAGAAAAATCAGGGCTTGCCGGGCTGACGCCGCTTCAGCCAGGCCAGCAGTTCGCCGACGAAGCCACGGCGGAAGCCGACCACGCAGACCACAAAAATGACGCCGATGATGACGGTGACCCATGAACCCACGCGGTCGGCCAGGAAGTTCTGCAACCCGATGATGGTGAAGGCACCCACCACCGGCCCGGCGAAGGTGCCCATGCCGCCCAGCAGCGTCATCAAGACGACCTCGCCAGAAAGCGACCAGTGCGCATCGGACAGCGTGGCAAAACCCAAGGCCACCGTCTTCAGCGCGCCGGCCAGGCCCGCCAGCGTGGTGCTCAGCACGAAGGCCAGCAGCTTGTACTTGTCGACGTCGTAGCCCAGCGAAATGGCCCGCGGCTCGTTTTCGCGGATGGCCTTCAGCACTTGCCCGTACGGAGAATGTACGATGCGGATGACCGCGAGAAACACCGCCACGAAGGCCGCCAGCACCACGAAGTACATCACGAGGTCGTTCTGCAGCGGAATCAACCCGAAGAGCTTGCCGCGCGGCACGCCCTGCAGGCCGTCTTCACCGCCCGTGAACGGCGCCTGCAGCCAGACGAAGTAGATCATCTGGGCCATGGCCAGCGTGATCATCGCGAAGTAGATGCCCTGGCGGCGAATGGCGATGAAGCCGACGATGGCCCCCAGCACCGTGCCCGACAGCGCGCCCGCGAGGATGCCGAGTTCGGGCGAAAACCCTGCCGAACGCACCAGCCAGCCGGTGACATAAGCCGCCGCGCCAAGGTAGGCGGCATGGCCGAAAGACAGCAGCCCGGTGTAGCCCAGCAGCAGGTTGAAGGCGCAGGCGAAGATGGCGAAACACAGCGCCTTGATCATGAAGATCGGGTAGACGCCGATGAAGGGTGCCGCCACCAGCAGCGCGAGGCCCACGCCCCAGGTGATCCTGGACCAGCGGTTGATCTTGTCGTCGGCCAGCGAAGTGCTCAAGTCACTTCTCCTTGCCGAACAGACCCGCCGGCCGGATCATCAGCACGATGGCCATGATGACGAAAACCACGATGCTCGACGCCTCGGGGTAGAACACCTTCGTCAGGCCTTCCACGAGCCCCAGCGCCAGCCCAGTGACGATGGAGCCCAGGATCGAGCCCATGCCGCCGATGACCACCACCGCGAAGACCACGATGATGAGGTTGCTGCCCATCAGAGGCGTGATCTGGATGATGGGCGCAGCCAGCACGCCGGCCAATGCCGCCAGGCCTGCGCCAGCGCCGTAGGTCAGCATCACCATCATCGGCACGTTGACGCCGAAGGCCTGCACCAGCGACGGGTTCTCCGTGCCCGCGCGCAGGTAGCTGCCCAGCCGCGTGCGTTCGATCGTGTACCACGTGACCAGGCACACCAGCAGCGACGCGAACACCACGAAGCCACGGTAGTTGGGCAGGATCATGAAGCCCAGGTTGGTGGCGCCCTGCAGCAATTCAGGCACTTCGTACTGCTGACCAGAAACGCCGAACTGCTCGCGAAACAGGCCCTCGGCGATGAGCGCCAGACCGAAGGTGAGCAAGAGGCCGTAGATGGGGTCGATCTTGTACAGGTGCTTGAGCAACGTGCGCTCGATGACCACGCCCAGCGCCCCCACCACCAGCGGCGCCAGCAACAGGCTCCACCAGAAGCCGATGCCGGCATATTCGGCGCCCAGCCAGGCGACATAGGCGCCCATCATGTACAGCGCCCCGTGCGCGAAGTTGACGATGCCCAGCAGCCCGAAGATCACTGCCAGGCCCAGGCTGAGCATGGCGTAGAACGAGCCGTTCACCAGGCCCAGCAGCAGCTGGCCCATGAAGGCCTGGATCGGGATGCCGAAGATTTCCATCGCGCGCGGGGTTCAGTTCAGCAGGTCACTTCCAGAGGGCGCACTTGCTCTCGGCCTTGGTCGTCCAGGCCTCTTCGCCCTTGAAGGTCTGCACCACGTTGTAGTAGTCCCAAGGCTCGGTGCTCTTGTCCGGGCTCTTCACCTGCATCAGGTACATGTCGTGCACCATGCGGCCGTCGCCACGGATGAAGCCGCCCTTGGCGAACATGTCGTTGATCTTGGTGGCCTTCATCTTCGTCAGCACCTTGTCCGCATCGTCGGTGCCGGTGCCTTTCACGGCCTGCAGGTAGTTGAGCGTGGCCGAATAGTCACCCGCCTGGATGCTGGACGGCATGCGCTTCATCTTCTCGAAGAACTTGCGGCTCCAGGCGCGGCTTTCGGCGTCGCGGTTCCAGTACCAGCTGTCGGTGAGGTACAGGCCCTGCGTCGTCTTCAGGCCCAGGCTGTGGATGTCGTTGATGAAGACCAGCAGACCGGCCAGCTTCATGGTCTTGGTGATGCCGAACTCGTTGGCCGCCTTGATGGCGTTGATGGTGTCGCCACCGGCGTTGGCCAAGCCCAGGATCTGTGCCTTGCTGCTCTGCGCCTGCAGCAGGAAGCTGCTGAAGTCGCTGGCGGAAAGCGGGTGTTTCACCGACCCGACGATGGTGCCGCCAGCCGCCTTCACGACGTTGGTGGTGTCGTTCTGCAGTTGCGCGCCGAAGGCGTAGTCGGCGGTCAGAAAGTACCAGCTCTTGCCGCCGGCCTTGACCACCGCATTGCCTGTGCCCTTGGCCAGCGCGACGGTGTCGTAGGCCCAGTGCACGGTGTAGGCATTGCACTGTTCGTTGGTCAGCGCGGCAGTGGCCGCGCCGATGGCGATGAACACCTTCTTCTTCTCGGCCGCCACCCGGGCCATGGCCAGCGCGGTGCCCGAGTTGGTGCCGCCGATGAGCATGTCCACGCCCTGCGTGTCGAACCACTCGCGCGCCTTGGCCGCAGCCACGTCGGCCTTGTTCTGGTGGTCGGCGTAGACGACCTCGATCTTCTTGCCGTTGATCGCGCCGCCCATGTCGGCCACGGCCATGCGGATGGCTTCGAGGCCGCCCTGGCCGTCGATGTCGGAATACAGGCCCGACATGTCGGTGATGATGCCGATCTTGATGGTGTCGCCCGAGATCTGCGCTTGAGCGGGGGCCACCGCCCCCAGCATCGCGGCGCAGGCCAGTGTGCAGGCAGCGGTGAGTTTTTTCAATTTCATGTCGGTCTCCTCGGCGGGTCGTTAGGAACAGTGAAAAACACAGGGGCGCCGCTACGGCTAGACGCCCAGGTACTCGTGCAGGCGCTCCATGCGCGACGGCAGTTCGGCCTGCGTGAAACTCTGGATCACCTCGCCGTGCTCGACGACGAGAAAGCGGTCGGCCAGCGGCGCCGCAAAACGAAAGTTCTGCTCCACCATCAGGATGGTGTAGCCCTGTTGGCGCAGCATCGCCACCATCTGGCCAAGCTTCTGCACGATGACCGGGGCCAGGCCTTCGGAGATTTCGTCCAGCAACAAAAGCCGCGCACCGGTGCGCAGGATGCGCGCCACCGCCAGCATCTGCTGCTCGCCGCCCGACAGCCGCGTGCCCTGGCTCTGCGCCCGTTCCTTCAGGTTCGGAAACATCGCGTAAATCTGCTCGACGCTCATGGCGCTGGGCCCGAGCGTCGGCGGCAGCATCAGGTTTTCTTCGGCCGACAGGCTGCTGAAGATGCCGCGCTCTTCGGGGCAGTAGCCGATGCCCAGGCGCGCAATGCGGTGCGTGGCCATGTTCACTGTCTCGGTGCCGCGCACCTTGATGCTGCCCTTGCGGCTGCCGATCAGGCCCATGATGGCGCGCATGGTGCTGGTGCGCCCGGCGCCGTTGCGGCCCAGCAGCGTGACCACTTCTCCCTCGTGCACGTCGAAAGTGATGCCGTGCAGCACGTGCGATTCGCCGTACCAGCCGTGCAGGTCTTTCAACTCGAGGAAAGGTGCCTGCATCAATGCGCGCCCTGCAATTCGGTGTTGGCGCTGCCCATGTAGGCCTCGATGACTGCGGGGTTCTTCGAGACCTGCTCGTAGGGCCCTTCGGCCAGCGTGGCGCCACGCTGCAGCACGGTGATGGTGTCGGCGATGCTGGCCACGACACTCATGTTGTGTTCCACCATCAAGACGGTGCGGCTGGCGGCCACCTTCTTGATCAACTGCTTGATGCGGTCCACGTCTTCCAGGCCCATGCCCTGCGTGGGTTCGTCCAGCAGCATCAGCTTGGGGTCCATCGCCAGGGTGGTGGCGATTTCCAGCGCGCGCTTGCGGCCGTAGCTCAATTCCACGGCGGTCAAGCCGGCGTAGGTTTCCAGGTCCACCTGCGCCAGCAGCGCCAGGGCCTTGTCGTTCAGCGCGTCGAGCGAACTCTCGGAGCGCCAGAACTGGAAGGAATTGCCCAGTTGGCGCTGCAAGGCCACGCGCACGTTCTCCAGCACGCTCAGGTGCGGGAACACGGACGAGATCTGGAACGAACGGATGATGCCGCGCCGGGCAATGCGCGCCGGCGTCTCTGCCGTGATGTCCTGGCCGTCGAAGAGGATCTGGCCCGAGGTCGGGATGAGGAACTTCGTCAGCAGGTTGAAGCAGGTGGTCTTGCCGGCGCCGTTGGGGCCGATCAGTGCATGAATGCTGCCCCGCCTGACCTTGAGATCGACCTTGCTGACAGCGACGAACCCCTTGAACTCCTTGGTCAGGGCGCGGGTTTCGAGGATGACGGCGTCGGCCATGCGGATGTGTGGGCTCTTCGGTCTGCTTGTGCTGCAGCGCCGCATCTTAAAGGCCCTGCGGGGCTTTTCGCGCTGCACGATGCTTGCCCTGATCTCCAAAACCCTAGGGCTGCTTCAAACCCAGCCCTGGCGCCAATGCGTGCTGTCGGTCAGTTCGCGCCAGTGCAGCAGGCAGGTGCGCCGCGAATGAATCGCCTCGAGTTCGATCTGATCGATGCGCACGCCGGGGGGCTCGGGCTCGATGACGCGGATGACGACGAAGTGCTTTTCCTTCAGCCGCGGCACCACCGCCGTCCACTTGCTCAGGAGCAGCTTCTTGGGGCTCAGACGGTTCTTCGGGCGGGGCGGCGGCGCGGCGCCGGCCGAGCCGGCCACGGCGTCTCGGCTGCCCTCTGTTCGCTCTATCCGCTCGCTGCTTGCGTTCGACATCTGGCCTTGCCTCCTCGTCGCGATGGCTGACTGTAGGCCTGCCGAGTCGGGCCGCGAAGGCTGCCTCCGCACCGGGCACTGAAGGTGCACTGAAGGTGCGCTAAAGGCGACTGGAGCCGATCTTCACGCGCGTTTGGCGGTGACGAGCACCGCGGCGATGCGGTCGGCCTCGGCATAGGCCGGCTGCAGCAGTTCTTCGCCGAAGACGTCGGGGTCGAGTTCGACATAGCGCGCTTCAACGCCGCCTTCGCGCAACCGCGGCATCACTGCACCGCGAAACCGGTCGACGCCATCGACGATGGCCGAGCCGGTGTAGAGCAGCAGCGTGCCGCCGGGCGCCAACCGAGTGCAGGCGAGGTCGGCGATGGCCAGCGACAGGCCTTCGCCCAGGCCACCACCGCCATGGCGGTAGACACGCTCGCCGGGGTCGAGCAGGTAGGGCGGGTTGGCGACGATGAGGTCGAATTCACCGTCCAGCGCCGCAAGAAGGTTGGAACGATGGGGCGTCAGTCGGGTGGCACCCGCCAGTTCCGCGTTCACCGCAGTCAGTCGCAACGCCGCATCGTTGATGTCGACCGCATGCACTTCGGC
Organism: Burkholderiales bacterium; assembly: GCA_038249925.1. Lineage (GTDB taxonomy): Bacteria > Pseudomonadota > Gammaproteobacteria > Burkholderiales > Burkholderiaceae_C > Rubrivivax. Next base: position 6,809 of record JBBSCV010000052.1, on the reverse strand, counting down.
GTCAGGTCGTGCAAGCGCGACGACCACCGCGCCGGGGCCCGCGCCGCAGCAGATGTCCACAGCGCGGTGCACCGCGCGCCCGCCATCGAGATGGGCGCTGATGGCAGTGACGAAGCGGTAGGTGTCGGGCCCGAAGAAGACGGCGTCGGCCTGGTTCGTCGGGAATGCGGAGTGAAAGAAGAGCTGCTCGTTCAAGGTCGAAGCGCGCAGCGTGCTTCTCAAGCCGTTGCCTTCTGGCACCAACACGCCAGCCGCCCTGCCCGCCTGCAGCACAGGGGCGGGCAGCGCAGATTCGGGAACCGACCGGCTCCAGCCGAACAAGGAGGCCAGTGCACGGCTGCTGTGGCTGTGGCTGTTGCTGTTGCTGTTGCTGTCGCTGCTGCTGCTGCTGCTGTCGTTGTCGATCCGGCTGTCGTCGACGCCCCGTGCATTCACCCGGGCGTGGGTAGCCGGCGTCACCGTGGTGAATCGATAGCCGTGACTCAGCAACGCGCGGCCCAGCGTGACGAGGGCCTCGTCATTCACGGGCGTCGAGCAAGTCGGAGTAGATGCGTGTGGCCAACAGCCCGACGGGGCTGGCGTGGTTGGCCGGCGAGAGCAAGCCGGTCAGCTCGGCCATCGCTTCACTGCGCCCCGTCACATGGGACAAACGGCCGGCAAGCAGCCGCGAGTCGGCATCGAAATCGCTGCTGCCGTCGACGTCGAGGCCGGCGAGGTGCCGGCTCACGATGTCGGCCACAGTGGCGCCGGGGGCGGGCGGTGACGGCGGAGAAGAGGCGTCGGCACCTGCCGGCTTGGCGGCCCGTCTGTGGAAGCGTCGCGCCTTCCGTCGTGGCGAAGCCGGTGGGGCCGCAGAGTCCGCAGCCTCAGCCGCAGCCGCTGCCGCTGTCGATGTCGTACCCGCTGCAGATGCTGGCATTGCAGTGATCCAGTCCGCCACCAGCGCCTGTTCCCAGGCCGAGAAGACCCCGAACATCGGGGCACCTTCGTCGTGAAGCAGCCGCCAGAACCGGCTGTTCTCAGGGGGCTGGCCGCGCTTGATCCAACCCAGGCCTTCCAGGGCGTGCAAAAAGTCGGGCAGGCGCGCCGGCTCGTTCAGCCATTCCGTCATCGTCCTGCCAGCAACGACGCAATAGTCGGAATGCAGGGGTGCGCCCACCACGGCCTTTGCAGCCAGCATGCCGAGAAACTCGCGCTCGAGGTCGAAGGACTCGACCGCGTCCGCCACGCCCATGCCGAGCATGTTCAGCTTGTAGCCGCTGGCAACGCGCGCGAAGAATTCGCGACCGTTCCCCAGGCGCGGCCAGGCTGCGAGCAGGCCGTCCAGCGCCTGCCGCGCGTGCCCGCTGGCGGCGTTGTCGACGGTGACGTGCAGCGTGAAGTAGTACGGGTCGATGTTCAGTTCAGCCAGCTCGTAGGCGGTGATGGGCAGGTGCAAGGGCAACTGCTCGTAGCCGAGGTTGAAGCCGATGAGCTCGGGCAGGAACTCGTCGGCATGGTGAGCCAGCGCCAGCTGAATGGCGCCCTGGGTGCAGTGCTCGTCGATCAAGCGGTCGGCGCCGGCGCTTTCCAGGCCATGGCTGGCAAGCAAGTCGCGGTAAAGCGCGACGTGGTTCTGGGCCCTCTGCCCCTGGCCCAGCTCGTCGAGGTAGATGCGGATGAGCGTTCCGAATCTGTCGTCGTTCCAGTGCGGCAGCAAGCCGTACAGCCAGGCACCGTCCACCAGCTTGGTAGGCGCAACGGCGCGCAGAAAGTGCAAGGCGTGCGAGCGATTCGTGAAGAAGCGGCGTGGCGCGCCCGCCTGCCGCTCATCCAGGTATTGCCGGTAGCCCTCGGCCGCATCGCAGTTCTCTTGGTCGAGCCAGCCAGCCAGCAACCGGTGGTGCTCGGGAAAGTCGCATTCCACCGCTGAAACAGCATCGATCTGCTCGAGCAAGAAAGAGCGCGACGCGGAGCGCGCAAGTTCGTCGATCTGGCCCGGCTCGCGGCCACTTTCACGCAGCAGCGCCGCATAGACTGAACCGGCACTGCCGCGGCGCATTGGTGTGATGCCGGTGTGGGGGCGCTGAACGCGAGAGACTGCATTGCTCTTCATAGGCTCGTTCCAAGAATCAGGTTGTCCCCGCTGCGGCAAGCGATGTACCTGCCGCAGAGCTCGCGCGCCGGCTGCGGGACCAGCACGCCGGCGCACGAGCGAGTTTTCAGAGTCCCTGCCATGCAGAGCGGCCTTTTCGCCGCCGAAGTCGGGTTGCGACGATGCGCAGGGTTCACGGCATGCTGTTTGCCCAAAGACCCATCAGCCGCTGACGGGGGTGGCGAGCCCAGCCGTGCGGTCAACTTTTCAGGAAACTCAGAATGAACGAGGCGATAGACCTTTTGCAGTGGCCCGCAATGGCCGTGACAGTAACCGCTGCATGGTTGGTCGGCTCCAGTCGCGAAACAAGGCGCAATGTAGGTTTTTGGGTTTTTCTGCTGAGCAATGTGCTGTGGGTGGTGTGGGGAGTGTCCACCCAGGCCTGGGCGCTGGTGGTGCTGCAGGCGGCACTGGCCGCCATGAACATACGCGGGGCGCAGAAGACAGACGCTGAAGCCGACGCCAAGGACCAGAAAGCAATATCGCACTAGGCGTGCTACGGCGGAGGAACGAACGGCAACGCCGAGTTCGAGGCGTCGGGTTCGGGCGCTGAACCGATGACGCTGAAGCTGCCGTCTGTTTCCAGCACCACGGCATGGACGGCCTCCAGGCCAGCGTGTCCGCCGCCTCGCACGGCGGCCATCACTTCTTCGCGCGTGACACGCTGGCGCTTCATTGCGGCAGTCAAAAGTCGCCCGCGATAGAGCAGCAGCGTCGGGTCCGATTTCACGGCGCTCGAGACCACGCGCGAACGCACCGAAAGCCACGCAATCAGCCATTGCAGGGCCACCAGCAGCGAAAAGGCGACCACGCCTTCGACCAGTGCCACGTCTTTCGACAGCAGCACCGTGGCCAGGATGGAACCCAGCGCGACAGTCACCACGAAGTCGAAGGCGTTGAGCTTCGAAAGCGTGCGCTTGCCGGAAACGCGCAACAGCAAGACAAGCGCCAGGTAGGCCAGCGTGCCAACGAGAATGACCCGGCCGATGCCCTGCCAGCTGTCGAACAACATGCTCTGCACTCTTTCCCATCCACTGCGGCTGCGATAGCGGCAGGCGGCGTGCCGCAGCGTCGCGGCGAGGTAGGACAAGGGCATCTCCCGTGCCCGGCTGGCGCGGTGAAGACACGAACTACACAAATTACGCCGTCGATTTCGACCGTATCCCGGTTGCGCAGTGGCGCCACACTGAAGCCATACTTCGACCGGGCCTCTGCCATGCGCCACCTTCGCAGCGCTGCCTTCCGCAGCTACCTCATCGGCTTTGCCTGCCTTCTCATGGGAGCATGGGTCAGCGGCGAGCTTCATTCGATGCTGCCGCTGGCGATGGGCAGCGCGGCTGCTGTGCTCGGCACGGTCTCGCTGGTGCGAGAGATAGGCGCTGCTGGCCGAAAGCGCAGGTCGCAGCAAGCCGCATCGCGGCCGAAGGACATCTAGGAACCTGGCGACAAGTCGCAGCCCTCCAGGCAGCGGCCTTCACGCAGCCCTGCCGAGGCAGGTCAGAGGGCGCACGCCTCTCTTTGCCCACACCGGTCGACACGGCGTCCACCGCCCCTGCACCCCTCAAAACCCGGCCACGTCCTACAGCCGGCCCGATGACAAGCGCCGCCGCTGCCCCTAACATTTCCCACTGCGTCGCTTTTGACCGGGAGATTGCTCATGGCCGCACGTTCAATTGCTTCGCTGACCCTGGGTTTCGGCCTCGTATCCATTCCGGTCAGGCTTTATTCGGCCACGGAAAGTGCCGCCAGCGTCAGGTTCAATCTTCTGGCGAAAGACGGTTCCCGCGTCAAGCAGCAGTACGTTTCGGAAAAGGACCAGACCGTCGTCTCCCGCTCCGAGATGGTGAAGGGCTACGAGGTGGAGAAAGACAAGTTCGTGCTTTTCTCTGCCGAAGAGCTCAAGAAGCTTGAAGAGGGCAGCAGCCACGCCATCGAGATCGTTGCGTTCGTGCCCGAGAAGTCTGTCGACCCGCGCTACTACGACAAGGCCTATTTGCTGGCGCCCGACAAACGCGGTGGCAAACCGTATGCGCTGCTGTTGGAAGCCATGCGCAGCAGCGGCCAGTCGGCCCTGGCCAAATGGGCCTGGAAGGCCAAACAGTATGTCGTGCAGGTGCGATCCACCGACGAGGGGCTCGTGCTGCAGCAGTTGCTTTACGCCGAAGAGGTGCGCTCTTTTGCCGAACTCGGCATCGAGCCCGTCGACGTCTCGAAGGCGGAGCTCCAGCTCGCACTGCAACTCATCGACCAGATTTCAGAGCCGGCCTACGATCCAACGCAGTTCAAGGATGATGAGAAGGTCCGCGTGCTGGCGGCCATCGATGCAAAGATTGCGGGTCAGGAAGTTGTTGCCTCGACACATTCCGAAGAAGCGCCCGCCAGCGGTCAGATCATCGACCTGATGGCCGCCTTGCAGGCCAGCCTGGGGGCGAAGCCCCCTGCGAAGACGACCACCGCCAGCAAGACTGCTGCGGTCAAACGAACGTCGAACGTCACTGCCTTGCCTGACCCCAAGCTGCGCAAAGGAGCCAAACGGGCACCAGCTGCGGAACCGGAGGTCACACCGGCGGTGCGCACGCGTTCAAAGAAGTGAAACAGGCGGCGGGCGAATCACTCATCACGCTCAAGCGCGTCCAAGAGATGCTCGGGCTGTCTCGCTCGTCGGTGACAGGGCTGATCCAGGCTGGCTTCGTGGCGCCTTTGCGCGGGCCCCGCAATCAATATCGGTTTTCTTTCCAAGATCTGGTCATGCTGCGCACTGCTTTCAAGCTGCAGCAGGCCAGCATTGCCCCTCGGAAGATATTGCTGGCTCTTGCCAAGCTGAGAGACACCCTGCCTGAAGACATGCAGCTCTCCGGTCTGGGCATCAGTGCCGTAGGCGCGGAAGTCGCCGTGCGTGACAGTTCTGGCCAATGGACGGCAGAAACCGGTCAGCTGCTGATGGACTACGAGATGTCGCCCTTGGGTGGCAGCGTGGCCGAATTCGCAAAGGCACCAGACTCGTCACCACCCTCCATCGACTGGTTCCGCCAGGGCGAGGCACTTGAACGAGAGAACCAGGAGGCTGCGGAAGCCGCCTACCGCCACGCCATCGCCACCGACCCTGGCCAAGCCTCACCGTATCTGAACCTCGGCGCCCTGCTGTGCGAGACGGGTCGCAGTCAAGAGGCTGTTGAACTCTACGACCGCTGTCTGAAAACCGTCGGCCATGACCCACTCATTCACTTCAACCACGCCATTGCGCTGGAAGATCTGAACAGATTCGAAGAAGCAGTCAAGGCTTACGGACGAGCGTTGACACTGGATCGCCGTTGCGCAGACGCGCACTTCAACCTCGGCATTCTTTTGGAAACCCAGGGTGACAAGCAAGGAGCCCTGCGGCACTTCAATGCCTACCGTCGGCTGAAGCGCAGCAAGGCAGCAGACCTCTAGGCGTTGATTGACACGGAAATCGACGATGGCGAAGCAATCGACCCAGACATTCGATGGCCCGCTGGCCAGATACTGGTCGAAGCGCGACTTCGAAGTCACCGCCGAACCGCGCGGCGAACATGCAGCCACCGGTGCGCAGCTCTCGTTCGTCGTGCAGAAGCATGCGGCCAGCCGTTTGCACTATGACTTTCGGCTCGAGCTCGGCGGCGTGCTGGTCTCTTGGGCCGTGCCCAAGGGTCCGAGCCTCGACCCCGCCGACAAGCGCATGGCAGTGCATGTCGAAGACCATCCCCTCAGCTACGGCACGTTCGAAGGCACCATCCCGCCGAAACAGTACGGTGCCGGCACGGTCATCGTCTGGGACGCGGGAACCTGGGAACCTGTCGGAGACGCGGCCGATGGCCTGGCCAAAGGCAAGCTGCTCTTCAGGCTGCACGGGCAGAAACTGCGCGGGCTGTGGGAACTCGTGAAAATTTCCAAGACCGGCGACAAGCAGGAGTTGTGGATTCTGTTCAAGAAGAAGGGCGACGCGCATGCGCGTCCCAAATCGGAATTCGACGTCGTCTCGGCCCTGCCAGACAGCGTGATCGCCAAGCCGATCAAGGGTCGGCAAGCCAAGACCGCAGCGCTGCCTGCGCAGACGGGTGAACAAGGAAAGAACGCTTCCTCCAGCTCATCTCGAGCTGTCAAGGCGCCGCTGCCTGCAAAACTTGCGCCGCAGCTGGCAACGTTGGCGGCGCGTGTTCCTTCTTCAGGCGAGTGGCTCTACGAAATCAAGCTGGACGGCTACAGAATCATGGCGCGCATCGAACGCGGCAAGGTCGCGCTCATGACACGGGGCGGTCACGATTGGTCGAGCAAGATGCCAGGCCTGGTGGCCGAACTGGAGGCACTGGACATCGGCTCGGCATGGCTCGACGGAGAAATCGTGGTGCTCGACGAGAACGGCATTCCGAGCTTCAACCTGCTGCAGAAGTCTTTCGAAACCCGAACTGCATCAAGCGGCATCGACTACTTCCTGTTCGACATGCCCTACTTCGAAGGCTACGATCTTCGCGAAGTTGCGCTGGTTGAACGTCGGCGCTTGCTGAAGGCGTTTCTCGACGACAGACAGAGCGAGCATGTCAGATACAGCGCAGACTTCCCCGGTGACTCGGCTTCGGTCATGGAGTCTGCCTGCAAGTTGCGGCTGGAGGGCGTGATGGCCAAACGCGCCGATGCGCCGTATTCGTCTCGACGCACC
>JBBSCV010000051.1:0-15474 GCA_038249925.1 Burkholderiales bacterium | reverse complement strand
CGTTTCCAGCCTGATGTACCTGGTGCCGCCATGCACGGCAGTGCTGGCATGGTGGCTTTTCGGTGAACTGCTGACGCCGCTCGGCCTGTTGGGGCTGGCCTGTACCGCCGTGGGCGTGGCGCTGGTGGTGCGCGAGCCGCGAAAGCGCCCTCTTTGAGCAGTCATCCGGTGCGGCTTGTCAACCGTGCAAGTGCGTGTTTTCACGCGTGCTCAGGCCCTTCCGCAGCCGCTGACAGCGCCTAGAATCTCGACTCCGTTGAAGAGGGGAGCCGCGACGTGAACAAGAGTGAACTGATCGAGCACATCGCCAAGCAGGCCGACATCTCGAAGGCCGCTGCCGGCCGCTCGCTCGAGGCCCTGATAGGCGCCGTCAAGACCACGCTGAAGAAGGGTGGCAATGTCACCGTCACGGGCTTCGGAACCTTCACCGCCCCCAAGCGTGCCGCCCGCACCGGGCGCAACCCGCGCACTGGTGCAGCCATCAAGATCAAGGCCGCCAAGGTGCCGAAGTTCCGCCCCGGCAAGGCATTGAAAGACGGCCTCAACGGCGTCAAGTAAAACTGGCACACCGGGTGCTTAGCTCAGCCGGTAGAGCGGCGCCCTTACAAGGCGTAGGTCGGCGGTTCGAACCCGTCAGCACCCACCAAACCCTCCGCTAGAATTTGGCGCACCGCTTTTCGGCGGTGGATATGTGGCTATTCGGGGCCCCCGCCAGGGGCTGTCAGGGTCTGTCAGGGCCTGCACATCTTGCTGACCCTCCCCGCTCAGGCCTCGCGCAGGCCTTGCCCGCAACGCTCCCCGCGTGTCACCAGGATCTCTCCGATGTTCGATTTCATCCGCAGCCACATCCGCCTCATGCTGGGTTTTTTGTTGCTGCTCATCATTCCCTCGTTCATCTTCTTCGGCGTCGAGGGCTACTCGAGCTTCAACGACGCCGGCAACCAGACTGTCGCCAAGGTAGACGGCCAGAAGATCACTCGCGCCGAGTGGGACGACGCGCACAAGCGTTTCATCGACAGCCAGCGCCGCCAGGCCCCGACCCAGGACACCGCCGCGCTCGACACGCCAGAGCGCCGCCGCGAGACCCTGGACGCGCTGGTGCGTGAACGCGTGCTGATGACGGCCGCGACGAAGATGAACCTGTTCCCGGGCGACGCGCGCATGGCGCGCCTGTTCGACAGCGACCCGCAGTACGCCGGCCTGCGCGGGCCCGATGGCCGCATCAGCCGCGAGGCCCTGGTGGGCCAGGGCCTGACGCCCGCGCTCTTCGACCAGCGGCTGCGCCAGGAACTGGGGCTGCGTCAGGTGGTGGCAGGGGTGCTGCAGACGGCACCCGCCAGCGCCGTGCCTGCCACCGCCGCGCTCGACGCCTTCATGCAGCGCCGTGTCGTGCAGCTGCAGCGCTTCGACCCTGCGGCCTATCGCGACAAGGTGCAGGCCAGCGACGCTGATATCGAGGCCTTCTACAAGGCCAACGTGGCACAGTTTCAGGCCCCCGAGCAGGCACGCATCGAATACGTGTTGCTGGACATCGACCAGCTGGCCCAGAGCCAGAGCTTCACCGACGAAGAACTGCGCAAGGCCTACACCGACGGCATCGCGCGCTTCTCGACGCCCGAAGAGCGCCGCGCCAGCCACATCCTGGTGAAGGCCGAAGCCGGCATCCCGGCCGACGAACGCGCGAAGGCGAAAGCCAAGGCCGAGGCTTTGTTGGCCGATGTGCGCAAGAACCCGTCATCGTTCGGCGACCTGGCGCGCAAGAACTCTGACGACCCGGGCTCGGCCGCACAGGGCGGCGACCTCGATTTCTTCGGGCGCGGCCAGATGGTCAAGCCTTTCGAAGACGCCGCCTTCACCTTGAAGCAGGGCGAAACCAGCGGCATCGTCGAGAGCGACTTCGGCTTCCACATCATCACCGTCACCGGCGTGCGCGGCGGGCAGACCAAGCCCTTCGAGAGCGTGCGTGGCGAGGTCGAGGCCGAGTTGCGCAAGAGCGCAGGCCAGAAGCGCTGGGCCGAAGCCGCCGAGACCTTCACCAACACCGTCTACGAGCAGAGCGACAGCCTGAAGCCCGTGGTCGACAAGCTGAAGCTCACGCTGCAGACGGCCACCGTCTCGCGCGCGCCGGCGCCGGGTGCTACCGGTACGCTGGCCTCGGCCAAGCTGCTGGCGGCGATATTCAGCGCCGACGCGCTGACCAACAAACGCAACACGGATGCCGTCGAGATCGGTGGCAACCAGCTGGTGTCTGCACGCCTGCTTGAATACACCCCGGCCCGCGCGCGGCCGCTGACCGAGGTGCAGGACCGTGTGCGCCAGCGCCTTGTCGACGAACGCGCCGCCGCGCTGGCGCGGCAGGACGGCGAAGCCCGCGTGGCGGCGCTGAAAGCTGCGGCCAGCAGCGAGCCGTTGCCCATCGTGCTGACAGTCTCGCGCATGACGGCGCAAGGCATGCCGCAGCCGCTGATGGACGCCGCACTGCAGGCCGACGCCTCGAAGCTGCCCCAGGTGACCGGCGTGGATCTGGGCGCCGACGGTTACTTCGCGATGCGTGTGATGCAGGTGCTGCCGCGCGAGGCGCCACCTGGCGGCGAAGCACCGCTGCGCGAACAGTACGCACAAGCCTGGGCCGCTGCCGAGACCGATGCCTACCTGGCCGCTTTGAAGAAGCGCTATAAGGCCGAGGTGAACGCATCGCTTGTTCCGCCTGCCACCGCGGCTTCTGCGGCGTCCCGGTAGGATTGCGAGCAGCAAAGCGCTAGACAAAGCGCCAGCGTTTGGGGCCGCTATAATTTGTTTTCTCTGCGGTGGCTGTAGCTCAGTTGGTAGAGTCCAGGATTGTGATTCCTGTTGTCGTGGGTTCGAGCCCCATCAGCCACCCCACCGAACACATCAACACGGCCCTTCGGGGCCGTTGTTGTTTCTGTGCCGGCACCGCCATCTGAATCCAAGCGTTTAAATCAAGCGACTCATCGCTTCGGCGGCGCGCTGCAGTGCATCCAGGCGCATTTCGGCCTCCTGCATGCTCATGCGTGCCACGGGCGCATGCACCGAGATCGTGGCGCGCACGGCCTTTTGCTTGTCGTGCACAGGCACGGCCACTGCAATCAGGCCGACCACGAATTCTTCGCGGTCGCGTGCGAAGCCCGTAATCAAAATCTCTTCGCACTCGGCCTTCAAGGCCTCTGGTGTGGTGAGCGTGCTCGGGGTCAGCGCGGGCATCGGGATGCGGCGGATGACGGTGTCACGCTGGCGCTTGGGCATGTGGGCCAGCAGCAGCTTGCCGCTGGCAGAGCAATGCAGCGGCACGTGCGCGCCGATGTCGATCGTCAGGCGCAGCGGGCGCCGTGCTTCCACGCGGTCGAGGTACAGCACCTCGGCGCCGTCCAGGGTGGTGAAGTTGCAGGTTTCACCGATCTCGTCGACCAGTTCCTTCAGCACCGCATGCCGAAGGCCGCGCAGGGTGGCGTGGTTCAGTGCGTTGAAGGCCAGTTCCCGCAGAGCAGGGCCGACAGTGAAGCTGCGCTCGTCGATGTCGCGTGCGAGAAACCCGCCGGCCACGAGGTTGGCGCACAGTCGGTGCACCGTCACCTTCGGCAACTGCAGCTGCGCAGTAAGTTCTGCCAGCGTCATCGGCCGGCCTTGCTCGGCCAGCAGTGACATCAGCCGCAGCGTTCGTTCGGCCGAGCCCGAGGCCGGCTCGTCACCGCTGTCTTGCGCGGCCGGCTCGGCGCGTGGCGGTGGCTGACGGGTGCGGGCAGGGGTTCGGGCGGCGGTTCCGGCGGAAGTTCGCGTGGGGCTGGGGCTCATTGGGTAGCGAAGGGCGGGAAGGACGGGAAGGGCGGGGACGGCAGGCCCGCGTGCGCGCAAGAACTCTAGCGGCTGCGATCGGGCCCTGCGGCAAGACGGGTTGATCTACGTACAAACTATGATTTCGGAATGTTGAGTTCCATTTAACGTGCTTGCATGATGGCTGCCGCATGAATACCAGCACCCTCCGTACCGAAGCTGATGGCGAGCCCGCGTACGACTTCATCGTCGTGGGTGCGGGCTCGGCGGGCTGCACGTTGGCCGGCCGGTTGAGCGAAGAACCGCAGACGCGGGTGCTGCTGCTGGAAGCCGGCCCGCCCGACAGCTCGATCTGGATCCACCTGCCCATCGGCTACGGCAAGACCATGTGGGACCCGAAGGTGAACTGGTGCTTCGAGACCGAACCCGACCCTGGCATGAACGGCCGCAAGATCTACTGGCCGCGCGGCAAGACACTGGGCGGCAGCAGTTCCATCAACGGCCTGATCTACATCCGCGGTCAGCGCGAAGACTACGACCACTGGGCGGCACTCGGCAACGAAGGCTGGTCTTACGACGAGTGCCTGCCCTACTTCAAGCGGTCTGAGGGCAACCAGCGCGGCAGCAGCGAATTCCACGGCGGCGAGGGGCCGCTGAAGATCTCGGACATCGGGGCGAAGCACGAGCTGATCGAGGCCTTCATCGAAGGCGCCAAGCAGGTGGGCGTGCCACGCACCGACGACTTCAACGGCGCGCGCCAGGCAGGCGCGGGCTACTACCAGCTCACCACGCACAAGGGCTGGCGTTGCAGCGCGGCCAAGGCCTACCTGAAGCCGGCGCGCCAGCGCAGCAACTTGCAGGTGCGCACTGGCGCGCATGTCACCGGGCTGATATTCGATGGCCGGCCCGACAGCAGGCGGGTCGTGGGCGTGCGCTACCTGCTGAACGGCGTGCCGATGACGGCGCGCTGCAACGCCGAGGTGCTGCTGGCGGCAGGCGCGCTGCTCACGCCGCAGTTGTTGCAACTCTCGGGCATCGGCCCGGCCGGGTTGCTGCAGCGCCTGGGCATTCCGGTGGTGCACGCGCTGCCCGGCGTGGGTGAAAACCTGCAAGACCATCTGCAGGTGCGGCTGTACTACGAATGCACCCAGCCCATCACCACCAACGACGAGCTGAACTCGTGGTTCGGGCAGATGAAGATCGGCATGCAGTGGCTGTTCAAGCGCAGCGGGCCGCTGGCCATCGGCATCAACCAGGGCGGGTGTTTCATGCACGCGCTGAAAGACGCTGATGGGCGGCCGGTGGCGGCCACGCCCGACATCCAGTTCCACGTTTCCACGCTGTCGGCCGACATGGCTGGCGGCACGGTGCACCCGTTCTCGGGCTTCACCTTGTCAGTCTGCCAGCTGCGGCCTGAATCACGCGGCACGGTGCAAGTCCGTTCGACCGACCCGTTGCAGCCGCCCGCGATGCAGGCCAATTACCTGGCCACCGAGCTCGACCGCCAGACCACCGTGGCCGGCGTGAAGGCGGCGCGCGCCATTGCGGCCGCCCCCGCGATGCGGCCCTATGTGAAGCGCGAGTTCAAGCCCGGCCCCGGCACCAGCGACGACGCCGCGCTGCTGGAGTTCTGCCGCAATCACGGCGCCACCATCTTCCACCCCAGCGGCACCGCGCGCATGGGCAATGACGCGATGGCGGTGGTGGACGCGCGGCTGCGCGTGCACGGCGTCGCAGGCCTGCGCGTGGTGGACTGTTCGGTGATGCCGACACTGGTGTCGGGCAACACCCACGCGCCTGTGGTGATGATGGCCGAGAAGGCGGTGGACATGATTCGTGAAGACCATGCGGCACGGCGCGGTGGCGCTGCCAGCGTGGCTACGCCCACCCAGGTGGGGGCGCACGCGGCGGTGTGAATCAGCCCTGGCGTGTGAGATCGCGCGGGGGCTCAGCCGACCGCGCGGTAGTACAAGTTCTGCGTGTGTTCGCCCTCGGCGAAGAAGCTCCAGCGTTCGGCCAGCAGGCCGGGCAGCTGCAGCAGGCACAGCGCGGCGACGCCAGCAGCATTGGGCGACATAAAGAGCAGAACCGCGGCGGGCAACAAGAAACCCAGCAGCGCCGCCGCCCAGCGCACGCGGCTGAGCACGGCCTCTGGCCGACCGTGGAAGAACTCGCGAGTGTTGTAGCTGCCGCCCATCGAGCCCTGCGATATCTGGCGGATGCGCGGGTGGCGCATGCCGATGGCTGTCTGCAACGTGGTCTTGGGCTTGAGGTTCAGGTTGCGCCACAGCGTGGCGCCGCGCAGCACGCCCGCCAGCAGCGTGGTGACCACCGCCCAGTCGGCCAGGGCAGGCACCAGTGCCGGGGCCAGCGCGGCAGCCAGCGCCGTGCCCAGCAGCGCACCCGATGCGATGCCGATGAGCGCGAAGTTCAGCGGCGTCAGCGGCGTGGCCCAGGCGCGGATGGCCTTCACCGCGCCGTAGATCATGCCGGTGCAGATGAACAGCAGCAGCGCCAGCACGGCGGCCACGGCGCCCAGCACGGGCTGTGGCCGGTCAAAGAAATGACCGGCGCCCCACAGCGCCACCACGGCCATAAAGGCCGGCAGCACGATGACCTCGCGCGAAAGCCATGATGTGCGCCACATCGCCATCGAGCGCCACGCGCGCATCGGCCGGCCAAGGTGGAAGGTGGCCGCCACCAGGCCGCCGCCGGCCAGCAGCAGCACCGCAGCCGCACCGGCGGTGAACAGCGTGGTGGGCGCATCGATGGCGCCACTGCGGCGCGCGAAATCCAGCGCCACCAGCAGCAGCAGCAGCCCCTGGCCGGCGCCGGCAATGGTGGTGAAGCTGATCATGGACCAGGGGGGACGCATGCAGCTGTTCCTTCGTTGCTTTTTAATGTTCCCAGTCCGCTGAAAGCGGTAGGCCTGTGGCCGGCTCGCGGCCATCGATGCGCAGCGGGTTCTCTTCTCGCACCACTTGCAACGGGTCGGTCTGCGCCATGTTGCGGCGGCGCGGCAAGTAGTGGTTGGCCGGCAGCGTGCCCTGTTCGGGCATCAACGGGAAACCGCCGCGGTCGCGGATGGCCACCGACACTTCCGACTCGGGGTCGTGCACATCACCGAACAGGCGCGCGTTGGTCGGGCAGGCCATCACGCAGGCCGGCTTGCGCTCGGCCACCGGCAAATTCTGATCGGTGATGCGGTCCACGCACAGCGTGCACTTGGTCATCACCTGGCGTTTCTCGTCGAGTTCGCGCACGCCGTAGGGGCAGGCCCAGGCGCAGTAGCTGCAGCCGATGCACTTGTCGTAGTCCACCAGCACGATGCCGTCTTCTTCGCGCTTGTAGCTGGCGCCGGTGGGGCACACGGGCACGCAGGGCGGGTCTTCGCAGTGCAGGCAGCTCTTGGGGAAGTGCACCGTCTGCGTGTCGGGGTAGTCGCCCACCTCGAAGCTGAGCACGCGGTTGAAGAAGGTGCCAGTGGGGTCGGCGGTATAGGCGTTGAAGTCCACCAGCGGGCCGGCGCTGCCCGAGGTGTTCCACTGCTTGCAGCTGGTGACGCAGGCGTGGCAGCCGACGCAGACGTTGAGGTCGATGACCAAGGCCAACTGCGTCATGGTTTTTCTCCGGTGTTGCCGTCTGTGTCGCCCTCGGCGCGGCCGGCAAACCAGGCGCGCCACTTCATGCGTTTGGTGCCCGGCAACGCCGGTTTGCTGGCGAACTGCGGGAAGGATTGCTGCGGCTCGCTGTCATCCGCACGGCGAATGCGCACGCGCACGTCATACCAGCCGGCTTGCCCGGTGATGGGGTCTGAATTCGAAATCCGGTGTCCATCGGCACCCGGCAATTCGTCACTGATCAGGTGGTTCAGCAGAAAGCCGCGCTCTGATTCATTGGCCGTGTCTGACAGCGCCCATGCGCCCTTGGCCTTGCCGATGGCGTTCCACGTCCACACCGTGCCGGGCTCCACCGCGCCGCTGTGGCGGCACTGGCAACGCACACGGCCCCAGGCGCTTTCCACCCAGATCCAGTCTTCGTCCTGGATGCCCTGCGCCAACGCGGTGACCGGGTTCACGAAGAGGTGGTTGTGGCTGTGAATCTGACGCAGCCAGGCGTTCTGCGAATCCCACGAGTGGTACATCGCCATCGGCCGCTGCGTCACCGCAGCCAGCGGGAAAGCTTTCAGATCGCTGGCCTGCACCTCCAGCGGCGGGTACCAGAAAGGCAGCGGGTCGAAATAGGTGTCCACGCGCTCGCGCAGCCGTTCAGGCGGCTTGCGGCCTTCGCCCTTGCCTTGCGCGGCGAGGCGAAAGCGCTGCATGAATTCAGAGTAGATGTGGATGGTGATGGGGTCGCAGTCGCGGCGCAGGCCGGCCTTTTGCGCCCATTCGAGATAGCCGCGGTTCCAGTTGCGCATGTACTGGTGTTCCACCGGCATGGTGTAGTGGTGCACGCAGTTGTTGGCAGCGTACATCTCCCACTGCTTGGGGTTAGGCGCGCCGCGCAGCGACTGTTTGCCGTCTTCGCCGCGCCAGCCGATGAGAAAGCCGATGCCCGAGCCCGGTGCGGTCTCATAGCGCACGATGAAGTCGGGGTAGTCCTTGTACTTGCGGCCGCCATCGGGCGTGGTGAAGGCCGGCAGCTTGAGTCGCGAGGCCAGTTCCACCAGCACTTCCTGGAAGGGCTTGCACTGGGCCAGCGGCGGCAGCACCGGCACGCGCACTGAATCGCACGGCCCGTCGAATTCGCTGATGGGCCGGTCCAGCATCGACATCGCGTCGTGCCGTTCGAGGTAGGTGGTGTCGGGCAGGATCAGGTCGGCGAAAGCCGTGGTCTCGCTCTGGAAGGCGTCGCACACAACGATGAACGGAATGCGGTAAGCGCCGCTCTCGTCCTTGTCGTGCAGCATCTTGCGCACCTCGGTCGTGTTCATGCTCGAGTTCCAGGCCATGTTGGCCATGAACAGCATCAACGTGTCGATGCGATACGGGTCGCCGCGCCAGGCGTTGGTGATGACGTTGTGCATCAGGCCGTGGGCGCTGAACGGGTACTCCCAGCTGAAGCCCTTGTCGATGCGCACGGGCTCGCCAGCATCGTCCACACACAGGTCGGCAGGTGTTTCTATCCAGCCCAGCGGCGGCGCGTCCAGCGGCGTGTTGGGCTTGATGCTGGCCGGCCCGCGCGGCGGACGCGCATTGGGCGGCACGGCGCGTGGGTAAGGTGCCTTGTGGCGGAAGCCGCCGGGCCGGTCGATGGTGCCCAAGAGGCTCATCAGGATGGCCAGGGCGCGTGTGGTCTGAAAGCCGTTGCTGTGCGCGGCCAGGCCGCGCATGGCGTGGAAGGCCACCGGGTTGCCTTTCACGCTCTTTTGTTCCTTGCCCCACCAGTCGGTCCAGGTGATGGGCAGTTCGATGCTCTGGTCGCGCGCCGTCACGCCCATCTCGTGCGCCAGGCTGCGGATGGTGGCCGCCGGGATGCCGGTGATGCCTTCTGCCCACTCGGGCGTGCAATCGCGTACCCGTTCCTCAAGCAACTGGAAGGCGGGTTTGGCCGACGTGCCTTTCATCGGACCCTCAGGCATGTGGAACTCGCCGAACAAGGCCGGGTCGCTGCCCTCGGCGTGGTCCGCCACGGGCCGGCCGCTGTGCCGGTCCCACCAATAAAAGTTGTGGTGGCGCAGCGGGTTGACGACCTCGCCTTCGGGGTTGCGCAGCATCATGCCGAAGTCGTCGCTGTCCTTGTCCTGGTTCACGAGTTGGCCGGCGTTGGTGTAGCGCGCGACAAACTCGCGGTCATACAGGCCGAGCGTGATCAGCTCGCGGATGATGGCCATGAACAGCGCGCCGTCGGTACCGGGGCGAATCGGAATCCACTCGTCGGCGATGGCCGCGTAACCGGTGCGTATCGGGTTGATGGCGATGAATCGCCCGCCGCTGCGCTTGAACTTCGACAGCGCCGCCTTCATCGGGTTGCTGTGGTGGTCTTCGGCCGTGCCGATCATCACGAAAAGCTTGGCGCGGTCGAGATCCGGACCACCGAATTCCCAGAAGCTGCCGCCTATCGTGTAAATCATGCCGGCGGCCATGTTCACCGAGCAGAAGCCGCCGTGCGCCGCGTAATTGGGCGTGCCGAACTGGCGTGCGAACAGGCCGGTCAGCGCCTGCATCTGGTCGCGGCCGGTGAACAGCGCGAACTGCTTGGGGTCGGTGGCGCGCAGCCGGCCCAGGCGCTCGGTGAGGATGGCGAAGGTCTCTTCCCAGCTGATGGGTTCGTACTCGCCGGCGCCACGCTCGGTGCTGGGCTTGCGCCGCAGCGGCTGCGTCAGCCGCGCTGGCGAGTACTGCTTCATGATGCCCGCCGAGCCCTTGGCGCAGAGGATGCCCTTGTTCAGCGGGTGCTCGGGGTTGCCCTCGATATAGCGCACCTCGGGGCCTTTTTCACCTTCGCGCAAGTGCACGCGAATGCCGCAACGGCAGGCGCACATGTAGCAGGTGGTGGTCTTGATCTCGGTCTTGGCGCCCGGCAGCGGCGGCGCGCTGGGGTCGTGGATGGGGACGGTGGCGGCCAAGGGTGTCTCCGTTGTCTGTTTCAACAATCAAGCGCGCAATGCTAGGCCTGAGTGCTGATTCGAAAAAGCGGAGAATTCAGGTCACCGTGACCCAAAAAATCGATCAACATATTGGCGGGCTTCGCTCCGACGTGCGACTGACGTTGCGCCAGCTGGCTGTCTTCGTGGCCACCGCGCAAGAGGGCAGCACACGTGCCGCGGCCGAGCGCATGGCGCGTTCGCAGTCGGCCGCCAGCAGCGCGCTGGCCGAACTGGAAACGGCGCTCGGCGCGGCACTGTTCGACCGCGTCGGCCGCCGCCTGGTGCTGAACGAAAACGGCCGAGCGCTGCTGCCTCGCGCCCAGGCGCTGCTTGAGCAAGCCGGCGAACTGCAGCGTCTCTTCGGCGCCGAACACGCCGCTCCGCTGCGCGTGGCGGCCAGCTTCACCATCGGCGAATACCTGCTGCCGGCGCTGGTGGCGCGCTGGACGCGCGCCTTCCCGGCCAGCCCGGTGCGGCTGCGCATCGGCAACACCGCCGACGTCATCAGCGCCGTGGCGGGCTTCGAGGTCGATGTGGGGTTCATCGAAGGCCCGCAGACCCACCCCGATCTGGTGGTGCGGCCCTGGCTGGAAGACGAGCTCGTCATCGTGGCCGCGGCAGACCACGAACTGGCCGCCCGCGTGGCCACGCCTCGCCAGCTGGCGGCGCAGACCTGGGTGCTGCGCGAGCACGGCTCGGGCACACGCCAGGTGACGGATGCCTGGCTGATGCAGCACCTGCCGCAGGTGCGCGTGGGTTTCGAGTTGGGCAGCACCGAGGCCATCAAGCGCGTGGTGGCCGAAGGCGCGGGCCTGGGGTGTTTGTCGCGCCACGCCTTGGGCAGCAGCCTGGCCGACCAGCGCCTGGTGCTGCTGCAAACGCGGCTGCCAGCGGCACGGCGGCGGCTGGCCACGGTGTTGCACCGCGACAAGCACCTGGGCGCGGTGACGCAGGCTTTTCTGCGCCATTGCGGCGCGGAGTGAATCTTCAGCTCGCGCCCAGTTCGCACCCAGCACGGGCGCCATCGACAACACCGCCAGCGCCACCGAAGCCACCCGCGCCTGCAGAGAATCGGCGCGCGAAGTCAACACCACTGGCAGCGATGGCAGCGATGGGGCAGCGATGGGGTCGGGCAGCAATGGGGTCCGGTCTTAGAGCTGACCCCAGACCCGATCGTTGGGGTGACTCCGTCTTTGCTGTTTGCCTCAACAGATGCGGGTCAATGATCGGCTGCCTTGCGATCGACAACGTTCAATGCCACGAGCGTTGCCTCACGAACCCATTGCCATTCACCCGAATCGAGAAGAATGGTCGCATTCAGTAGCTCCGGCATTTCGGAACGGGCACGTGTACAACGTTCAACCCGACGCGAGTCGTCGTACCGGCAGGCAAATTCTCTAGACGCGGCGCGGGGTTGCAGCCGTCTTACCCCTGATGCACCTCCTGTTTTGAAGCGTTTTTTGCCTAGAGGCGCATTCTGGCCCTCGCACGCACTCGAGGGCAAGGCGGACCCCCAGCGGCTAAGAAGGTCGGCCAGGCCGCCCTCTTTAGCCGCCGGCTGTTGACTGTTCTCGGCCGTTGGCGTGCCGCAGGTTGTGTTCGGGTCAAGGCCGCGGCTTTGGCCGCGCCGCGAAGGCGGCTTGGCCTTGACGCGCCGGGGCTTCAGTACGCTCTTGCTATGCGGTGCAAGGCGACTCTGGCGGCTTGCACCGCATGGCAAGGCTGCGGCGGCCAAGGCTCTGGCGTTCAGGCCGGCGGGCTCTTGTCGCTGGCCTGCAGCCGGCCCAGCTTGACCCAGCGCGAGTTGATCGCACCCGTGGTGCGCTCGTGGGTGACGTCACCACCAGGCTGGCCGAGTCGTCCTCATGGAACGGGCACCGCCCGAGCCAGTCCTTGCCCGACTTCTTCAGCTCGATGCCTGAGGCTTCGACCAAGCGCTCGACGCTGACCTCGTTCTTTAGCCGCTCGATCTCGGGCTCAGGGATGCGGGGCATAGGCGTCCTTTTGCGTTTTTTCGACCCCGCCGCGGGGTCAATCGGGCCAACCGGCCGAGTTCAATGCCTATGAGCTCGGGCACCGGCGCCTGCCGGTGTCCACGCTGCCGCTGCTGGCGCGCACGCTGGGCGTGACCGTGGGGGAGTTGATCGGTGAGGACGCCAACCCCGAGCGCAAGCGCGGGCGCACCCCGAAGCTCACGCAGCACATGGAGCACATCAACGCGCTCCCCAAGACGCAGCAGAAGTTCGTGATGCAGATGATCGAGATGGCGCTGGTCCAGGCCGCCACACAGACCGCGGCGCGATGAGCGGAGCAGCCAGCACGGGCAACGCGGCCAATATCGCCGCGGCCTTCGAGCCCCTGTCCATCGGTGAGGTCGCCCAGCGCATCGTCCTCATCCGCGGCCAGCGCGTGGTGCTGGACTCCGACCTGGCCGCCTTCTACGGCGAGACCACCAAGCGCTTCAATCAGCAGGTCAGCCGGAATCGGACGAGGTTTCCGGAAGACTTCATGTTCCAGCTCAGCGACGAGGAAGCCGCCGCTTTAAGGCTGCAATCTGCAACCTTAAACGGCGGCTTGAAGACCGGCCGCGGGCAGCATCGCAAGTACCTGCCTTATGCGTTCACAGAACATGGCGCCATCATGGCCGCCACGCTACTGAACAGCCACCGCGCTACGGCGCTGAGCATCTACGTGGTGCGGGCCTTCGTGGAGCTGCGCGGTTTTCTCGGCGCCAACAAGGAGTTGGCCACCAAGGTTCATGCGCTGGAGCGCAGGGTCTCGGTGCATGAGCGCAACATCGCCGAACTGGCCGACTCGATGGCCGCGCTGCTGGCTACGCCACCGCCGCCGCCCAAGCGGCCTATCGGGTTCATCGACCCTGAGCCTGAGGACAAGGGCAAGAAGAATTCAAGCCAGGCAAAAAGCAAGACCTGACCCCGAGGCCACCGTGACACCGAGGCCACCCGCGAACTTATGACGCCGCCCGATCCGCCCAAGCGGCCCATCGGGTTCATCAGCCCCGAGGGCAAGGGCAAAAAGACTTCAAGCCAGGCAACACGCAAGACCTGACCCCGAGGCCTCCCCTGAGCCTGAGGACAAGGGCAAGAAGAATTCAAGCCAGGCAAAAAGCAAGACCTGACCCCGAGGCCATGACCCCGAGGCCACCCCTGCGCGAGCTCTTCGCCGACGTCATCGGGTGAGCTTCGCAGCCAGGCAAAAGGCAAGACCTGGTACCGCGCTCGCGCATTGCCCCCTTTGCGGCTACCGGGCCAAGTCAATCGCAAACTCCACCAAGTCAGGCGACTCCAATATGTAGCCGTCACCAAACGCTACTTCAACATACGGCCGACCACCGTCCATGGCGCCCATAGTGTCGATGGACTTCACCCTGAATTTTTCACCCGCCGCAATTGAGACGATTCGGGGCTTACAAAAGACATTTCCAGAGCGCTGTACAACGCAAAACTGCCTGACTTGGTCGCCGATACCCGTCGGATAGATCACCCACAACTTCTCAAACAAGTTCTCAGGCGATAAGTCTTTAGGCGACAGGTCACCTCTCTCGAGCACCATCGCCTTGAGAAGCGCCAACTCAACGCCAGGGAACTCACTAGCACCCCTAGCCGTAGAGGAGAACCATCGTGCCCACAATTCGCTGCTGCAACGAATCCACTGCAATACCAAGCCTGTCACATTGGTCATTCCGGTACTCCGGTTCGTTGAGCGCCCGGCCGAGTGGCGTCGATGATGTCGCGTCGGCTAACAGGTACGGCGTCTTTTGAAACACCGGTTCTGACAGTGCCGTCCGGCAGCACATTCCTGTAGTTCGGATGAGTATGTTCCGCCATGCCAGCGTGAGGCCTTGACGGTGGTGTTTGCACTTCCTTGAAGACTTCACCCTTGGCGTTCTTGACCTGAGTAATTCCCTTCGGCAGAAGACTTGTGCCTGCTTGGGTCGCTCCCTTTGCACTAATACCAAACCGGAGCAATCGAAGCGGGGGCAGGGCCGCCATCGCAGCCTCCCGTCCGACAACCTTCGCACCCGCGACTAAAGCCTGATCCCCCTTGGTGTTACTCAGCCCTTGCCTATTGCTCTCGGGGCTTCCCGCATCTCCGAAGCTCGTGGACGTTCCACTCGAAGAATGGGATATACCACCTCCGGCCGGGCAACCGTCCTTGATCAGAGTACCAGTGCATGGTGAGCGGCCGTCAGGGTCAATGAACCGGAACGGATTGTTGTTGGCGTACGCATACCGATTGAAGTGCCCACCGGTTTCGTCATCCGTCGTCACCGGATCAACGCTAAGAAACCTCCCCGCGATGGGCTCGTAATACCGCTGCTGCATGTAAACCAGCCCCGTATCCGCATCGTTCACATGCCCGGTGAACCCCATGCTGACTGGGTTGGTGCTTCCAGCCACGGTGGCCCCATACGGCTCGTAGCGCGTTCGCTCGGTCACGGCGCCTGCTGCGTTGGTCCAGGCGACCGGGCTACCCAGCGCATCCGTGTGACTGAAGCGCAGGCCAGTCAGGTTGTTGTGCTCCGCGATCAGCTTGTCACCCAGGTAGACGTAGCGCGTCGCGCCCTTGGTGCTGTGAGCACTGAAGAGCAGCCTGCCTGTGGAACCCGATGCGTTCCCGTACGCGTAGGCGTTGAGCTGCGTCTTGCCGTCCGCCCAGACCACCCAACTGCGGCGCCCATGGCCGTCGTAGTCGTAGTAGGTCACCACCCCGGGTACGGCGCGCATGCGGTTGGCGATGTCGAAGCTGTAGCCCTGGGCGTCGCGTGAACTCAGGTTGCCGTTGGCGTCGTAGCCCATGCCCACGCTCTGGCTGCCCGACAGGCTGGTCAGCCGGTTCGTTGCCGCGTGGATGTTGTGATGGATCGTCCGACCACCCAGTTGGCTGTAAGTCAGGTTGTCCACCGCGTCGTAGCGGAAGACACCGCTACCCCAGGGGCCGTTGGCTGCCGTCAGACGGTCGAGCCCGTCGTAGGCCATGCCGCGCGTGTTCTCGCCGGCCCGGCCCTGCAGGGCGACGCGCTGTGGATGGCAGTTATCACAGCCCGGCGGCGGCGGCACGTAGGGCGGTGG
>JBBSCV010000050.1:0-15562 GCA_038249925.1 Burkholderiales bacterium | reverse complement strand
TTCGCGCTGGGCTGCGCTGTTCCCTTCGGCCTGAACAGCCGCCAGATGACGGCCTGGATGTACGACGGCAACGGCCTGAAGCTGATGCGCGAGTTCTATTCGAACTACGGCTTCACGAGTTTCCCCATGGGCAACACCGGGGCGCAGATGGGCGGCTGGTACCGCAAGGAAATCAAGACCGTCGCCGACATGAAGGGCCTGAAGTTCCGTGTCGGTGGCTTTGCCGGCAAGGTGACCGGGCGCATGGGCACGGTGTCGCAGAACATCCCTGGCGGCGAGATCTACCAGGCGCTGGAAAAGGGCACCATCGACGCCGCCGAATGGGTGGGGCCGTACGACGACTTGAAGCTGGGCTTCAACAAGGTGGCGCCGATCTACCACTACCCGGGTTGGTGGGAAGGTGGCCCGCAGCTCGACCTGTACGTCAACCAGAAGGCATTCGACACCTTGAGCGCCGAGTACAAGGCCATCATCGAATGCGCGGCTGCGTTTGCGCACACCGAGATGCAGGCCAAGTACGATGCGCGCAACCCGGCCGCGCTGAAGACGCTGGTGGCGAACAAGACACGGCTGGTGGCCTTCCCCAAACCGGTGCTGGATGCCGCCTTCAAGGAAGCGATGGCGCTCTACAGCGAGGTCAGTGCCAGCAACCCGGCCTTCAACAAGATCTACACCGACATGGCCGCCTTCCGCCGCGAAGCGAACCTGTGGTTCCGTTTCACCGAAGCGCGCTTCGACAGCTTCATGCAAAGCGCCAAGCTCTGAGTTTGCTGTCGGTATGGAAAGAAGGCCCCGCACAGCGGGGCCTTCTCGCTCGTGCGCCGGCACTGCGCACTACTTTTTCACGTCCTTCTCTGCATCTCTCCTCATCGATTCCTCCAGCGCTTTCATCGGGTCGTCGTCTTCCAGCGCAGGTTCGCTGGCGGCAGCATCTGGCGCAGAGGCCGCTTCTTGCGGCACATCTCCAGCCGTTTCGTCAGCGACCGGTTCAGGCTCGGGGTCGGGCAGGCCCATGGTCTCCAGCGCCTTGTCGGCATCGATGGTCTCGACCTTCTCGATGCCGCCCGTCACAAGGGTGGGGAAGGCCACCACCGCTGCCACCATGCACAGCTGCAGGATGATGAAGGCGATGCTGCCTTTGTAGATCTGGGTCGTGGTCACGGCACGGATGGTGGCGCCGGTGACGCGGTCCTTGTAGTCGACCTTGGCGGCCACGCTGCGCAGGTAGAACAGCGCAAAGCCGAAGGGCGGGGTCAGGAACGAGGTCTGCAGGTTCAACGCCAGGATGACGCCGAACCAGACCAGGTCGATGCCCATCTTGTCGGCGACGGGCGCGAGGATGGGCACGACGATGAAGGCGATCTCGAAAAAGTCGATGAACAGGCCCAGCACGAAGACGAGCAAGTTCACGAAGAGCAGGAAGCCGAGCTGCCCACCGGGCAATTGCTTGAACAGCGCCTCGACCCAGTAGTGGCCGTCGGCGGCATTGAAGGTGAAGCTGAAAACGGTGCTGCCGATCAGGATGAACATCACGAAGGTCGCGAGCTTGGCGGTGCTGTCCAGCGCCTGCCGCAGCAGCTTCAGGGTGAGCTGGCGGCGCGCGAAGGCCATCACCAGAGCACCCAGCGCGCCCATCGCGCCGCCCTCGGTGGGCGTGGCCACACCCAGGAAGATGGTGCCCAGCACCAGGAAGATCAGCACCAGTGGCGGAATGAGCACGAAGGTCACCTGCTCTGCCAGCCGCGACAGCAGACCGAAGCGCAGCAGCCGGTTGGCCAAGGCCAGCGCAAGGGCCAGCAGCGAGGCCACGGTCATCGACAGGATGAAGACCTCGTCGCCCGGCGCCGGCGTGCTGCGGCCGGTCCAGCCGTTGATCAGGCCTTCATGCACCTGCGCCCAGCCCATGCCGGCCGCGCCGCACACCAGCAGCAGCACCAGCAGCGAGCGGTGGCCGCTGGCGCCATCGCCTTCGCGGTAGATGCGCGCCTCGACCGGCAAGGCCGGCACCCAGGCCGGCCGCACGAAGGCCACCGCAGCGATGAACAGCAGATACAGCCCCACCAGCAACAGGCCGGGGATCAGCGCGCCGGCGTACATGTCGCCCACCGAGCGGCCGAGCTGGTCGGCCAGCACGATGAGCACCAGCGATGGTGGTATGGCCTGCGCCAGCGTGCCGCTGGCGGTGATGGTGCCGGTGGCGATGCTGCGGTTGTAGCCGTAGCGCAGCATGATCGGCAGCGAGATCAAGCCCATGCTGATGACGGCCGCCGCCACCACGCCGGTGGTGGCGGCCAGCAGCGCCCCCACCAGGACGACGGCCACCGCGAGACCCCCGCGCAGCGGCCCGAAGACCTGGCCCACTGTTTCCAGCAAGTCTTCGGCCATGCCCGAACGTTCCAGCACGATGCCCATCAGCGTGAAGAAGGGTATGGCCAGCAGGGTGTCGTTCTGCATGATGCCGAACACACGCAGCGGCAGGGCCTGGAACAAGTTCAGCGGAAAGAGCCCGGCTTCCATGCCGATGAAGCCGAACAGCAGACCCGTGGCGGCCAGGCCGAATGCCACCGGAATTCCGGTGAGCAGAAAGCACAGCAGTCCCGCGAACATCAGCGGCACGAAGTTCTGCGCGATGAAGGCGGTCATGTCAGCGCGCCTCTTTCAGTGCCTGCGAATCTTGAAGGTCCTGCCCGGTCTTGCGCGCCAGTTCTTCAGCCAGGCGTTCGGCTTCGGTTTTGTCGCCGACCTCGCTGATGGGCTCGGCGCGGTGGCCGGTGAGAAAGGCCACGCGCTTGATCAGCTCAGAGGCGCACTGCAGCAGCAGCACGCCAAAGCCCGCCGGCAACAGCAGCAGCACCGGCCAGCGGATCAGCCCGCCGGCGTTCTGGCTCATCTCGCCCGAAACCCAGGCGCGTTCGAAGACGGGCCAGGACAGCGTGATGAGGATCAGGCACAACGGGATCGTGAAGAGCACCATGCCCGCGATGTCGATCAGCGTGTTGGTGCGTTTGCTCAGCCGCGTGGCGATGAAGTCGATGCGCACGTGGGCGTTGCGCAGCCAGACGTACCCAGAGCCGAGCATGAAGACCGCGGCGAACAGGTACCACTGGATTTCGAGGTAAGCGTTCGAGCCGATGTCGAAGGCCTTGCGCATGATGGCGTTGCCAGCGCTGATGAGCACGGCCGCCAGCACCAGCCACATCACGAGCTTGCCCAGCAGCTCGTTGAATGCATCGATCCAGGCGGAAAGTTTCAGCAGCGCACGCATCGGATTTCCTCGGGGCTAGGCACCCCGAAATTCTAGAAGCCGGTCTGGCCGCAGCAGGCGCTGAAAACCCGCTGAGCAGAGGGCAGGCTTGAAAAGCGCTGCTGCCTACTGGCCTTGAGCGGCCATGAAAAGGCGGGTGGAACGCGCGCCCGAGCGGCAGAAGGCCAGCAGCGGCCGCGGCAGCTCGGCCAGCAGCGTGGCAAAGGCGGCGATCTCTTCGGGCGACTGGTAGCCGCCGTCTACTGGCAGAAACCGGTATTCAAGGCCGGCGGCGCGTGCGGCGGCTTCGATGGCGGCGCTGGTAGGCTGGTCGGGCTCGTGCTCGAAGTCGGGGCGGTTGTTGACGACGCTCTTGAAACCCATCGCAGCCGCCTCGGCCATGGCCTCGGGCGTGAGTTGAGGGGCGACGCACACGTCGTCGGCGATCTGGCGCAGGGGCAGGGTGCTCATGGTACTCATTCTCAATGTTCAGTTTGCCAGAGCTGCTTTGACAGCCGCCGACACCAGGCCCATCTCGGCCTTGCCAGCCAGACGTGCCTTCGCCGCAGCCATGACCTTGCCCATGTCGGCAGGGCCCACCGCGCGCCCCAGTTCAGCGCCCAGTTCGGACACGATGGTCGCAATCTCGGCACTCACCGCCTCGGCCGACAGGCGCTGAGGCAGGTAGGCCTCCAGCACCGCCAGTTCGGCGGTTTCCTTGGCCACCAGGTCTTCACGGCCGCCTTGCTGGAATGCGGTGATGCTGTCCTTGCGCTGCTTGACCAGCTTGTCGACGATGGCCACCACGGCGGCGTCGTCCAGCACGATGCGCTCGTCCACTTCGCGCTGCTTCACCGCTGCCAGCAGCCCGCGAATGGCAAGCAACCGCTCGCTGTCCTTGGCGCGCATGGCGTTCTTCATGTCATCGGTGACGCGATCTTTCAGGCTCGACATTTCAGGCTCCGGAATGAAAGAAGCCCGCAGCGGCGTCCCGCGCGGGCTTGTGGGTGTCTCGGGTGAAGGGGCTCAGTAGAGCTTCTTGGGCAGCTGCATGCTGCGCACGCGCTTGAAGTGGCGCTTCACGGCAGCCGCCTTCTTGCGCTTGCGCTCGGCCGTGGGCTTCTCGTAGAACTCGCGTGCGCGCAGGTCGGTCAAGAGGCCGATCTTCTCGATGGTGCGCTTGAAGCGGCGCAGGGCGACGTCGAATGGCTCGTTCTCTTTGACGCGAATGGTGGTCATGGGGTCAGGAATCCTGAAAAAAGTTTGCGCTCGGTGTCTGCAAGGGGGTCATAGGGGACATGTTCCGGAACAGCCCCAAGCCAAGCCCCATCGGCATATTGCCAAGTGTATTGACCGGGGCCAGGACCGCATGCAACTCGACACGCTGGTTTGCCAGCAAAGCCGCAGAGTATAGACCGGGTTGCTGGTTGGCTGACAGTGCCCGCTTCAGACGGAGTGCGTGCGCGTTGCTTTCTAGCCTCTGTGCTCGCGCCCTGTCTGGCCCTTAACCAACCTGTGCGCAGGCACAGGCGGTGCAGCGCTGGTTTTCCAGGCCTGTTTCCGGATTTTTGCCAGCGCGGGCGCTGCAAACTAGGGGCCTGAATGCAGTCGACGCTTGATCTGGCTCCGGCGCACCACCAAGATACAGCGTCAGTGCCAGATTGGTGCAATCGTCGAGGCACTTCTCCAAGGGTCGCGTTCATCCCGACAAGATCATCCCGACATGACCACGATGCTCGACGTACCAGCCGCCGCCCCGCCCTCCGATGCACAGCTGCACCCGGTGCTGTCCGGCCTGCTGCCTGCCGTCCTGCAGCGCGAGGGCGACCTGCTGGCCGTGAAAGACCTGCGCAGCGGTTTGTGTGTTCACGCCAACGCCGAGATGCTGGCTTTCCTGCGCCTGAGCGCCAGCGAGGCGATAGGCCGGCCCGACGGCGACCTGTTCGAGCCCGGCGTGGCGACGGTGTTGCGCGCCGCCGAACACACCGCGTTGGCCCATGGCGAGGCGCTCACCAGCGAGCACCGGTTCGAGGTTCACGGAAAGCGCCACGAATTTTCGGTTCTGCGCTGGGCCACGCCGGTGCGCGCCGATGGCCAGCGCTGGCTGTGCAGTGTCTGGCACGACCTCGCCCCATCGCGCCAGCAGCAGGCCCAGTTGCGTGCTGCGCTCGAGCAGATCGAGCAGCAGCAGCGCGCCACTGAAATGCTGCAGCGCGAACTCGCCGACCAGGCCCTGCGCGACCCTGCTTCGGGCCTTTATCGCCGTGCACACTTCGAAGATCAGCTGCGTCGCGAGATGGACCTTTCCACCCGCGAGCACCGCGAATTTGCCGTCGTCTTCATCACGCTCGACCCGCTTGCGCCGCGGGTGCAGGCCTTGGGTGCTACCGGCAGCCAACGTGTCTTCGAGGCCATCGGGCGACTGCTGCGCGGGGGCACGCGTGCAATGGACGCCTCGTGCCTTTACGACGACGACCGCTTTGCTGTGCTGCTGTCAGGCGTGGGCCTGGCCACGGCACACGCTCGCATGGAAGGCCTGAGGCGCAAGTGCGCCACCCAGATCGTGGTGCACGACGGCAACGATCTGGGTTTCACGGTGTCCGTGGGCGTGGCCAGCTTCCCGCACACGGCGCAGACGCAAGAAGAGCTGCTGGCGGCCTGCGAAGCCGCGCTGGCCGAGGCCCAGCGCCGTGGCGGCAACCAGGTCACGCTGGCCGCCATTCGTTTCGACACTGCCTGAGCGACGAGCTCAGCTGTTCAGCCCGCGGTGCAGCATGCTGGCTGCCAGTGCCAGCAGCAGCAGCGAAAAAAGGCGTTTCAGCACGGCAACATTGATGCGCTGCGCGGTGCGCGCGCCCAACGGAGCCAGCAACACGCTGGCAGCAGCCACGATGCCCAGGGCCGGCAGGTAGAGATAGCCCACCGCCCCGGGCAGCGCCGCGGGCAACTGCCAGCCGCTGATGACGTAGCCCACCGTGCTGGCCGCGGCGATGGGGAAACCCAACGCGGCGCTGGTGCCCACCGCGTGCCGCGGCGGCACGTTGCACCAGGTCATGAAAGGCACCGAGAGAAAGGCGCCGCCCGCGCCCACCAGTCCCGAGATGAACCCCACGCCGGCACCCACCCCCGCCTGGCCCCAGGCGCCTGGCAGCTCACGGCCCGGGCGGGGCTTGCGGTCGAGCATCATCTGCACGGCGGTGTAGCCGATGAAGGCTGCGAAAACCAGCGCCAGGCCCTGGCCCTTCAGCACCGAAAATGCCCCCGCACCCGCCAGCAGCCCGCCCACGACGATGCCCGGCGCCATGGCGCGCGCGACCCCCCAACGCACCGCGCTCAGGCGGTGGTGCGCACGCACGCTGGACAGCGACGTGAAGAGAATCGTGGCCATCGAGGTGGCGATCGCCATCTTCACTGCCAGGCCGCTTTCGACGTTGCGCTGAGTGAGGATCCAGGTCATCACGGGCACCATCATCATGCCGCCGCCCACGCCCAGAAGCCCGGCCAGGAAGCCGACCACGGCGCCCAGCGCCAGCAGTTCGACAACGAGCGTGAAGCCGAGGTCCATCAGGCCGGCGGGCTGTCCGGCAGCACCACCAAGGCGCACCGTTCAGCGGGCGAAACTGGTGTGATCGACAGCCGATTGCCACGCTGCAGCACGACCCCGGTCCAGGGCAGCGACTGTATCGGGGCGCCTGCAAGGTGGTCGATGGAAGACTCTTCAGGCTCGCTCTTCATCAAGCAGTAGCTGCTCATGGGCCGGGCACCGAACGCTGAGCGCGGGGCAGTGTGAAGAAACGGGGTGTCCGCCGCTGCTGGTGAACCCGGTGCCTGAACCAAGGGGGAGTTCAGGTGGGCGAGGTCAGCCATGCATTGGGTTCATCTGACGCGAGACGATCACGCCTGCATGGCGATGTTCCAAGCCCTTGGTCATAGACCATCGGCTCAAGGACATTAAAGGCTCAGCCAGCTGCGGCGGACAGATTCATTCTAGACCTCTGCCCTGCGCCACAAGGGCAGCAGGGACGCGCCAGAACTCACAGCAGCTTGCCGTCGTCGCCCAGGGCCGCGTCGATGCGGCGCACGAGCGCGTCGACGTCGGCGTCGGTATGCGTTTCATCTTCCCGCTGGCCGTTGGAGCGGGGCGAGGTCGTCGTGGTCACCGGGTAAGGGTCCGGGGCCGGGGCTGGCGCTGCGTTGCCACGCTCGGCCAGCTGATATGCCAGATTCAGCGCTGCCAGCACGGCAATGCGCTCGCGTGCCTTGACCTTGCCCGAGTTGCGGATGGAACTCATCTCATGGTCGACAGCGGCCACCGCCGCCGCCAGCAACTTTTCGCCGCCTTCGGGGCAGCCCAGCATGTAAACCTGCCCGAGGATGGAGACTTCGAGCTGCTTCATGCGCCGGGCTCGCTGGTCTTGACGGACGGCGCGGGTTCTGCGGGCAGGCGGTCCAGCAGGGCGTCGATGCGCGCGCGCGCTGCGGCCAGGCGCGAACGCAGGCTGTCGCGTTCGATCGTCATGGCCAGCAGCTGCTGTTCGATGAGTGCACTGGTGCGCTTCAATTCCTGGTGCCGCAGCACCAGGCGGTCCACCCGTTCGGCAAGGTCTTCCAGCTTGGCCATCTCACCCGGTCTCCCTGCCCGATATTGTAGGAGTGCTCAGTCTGCGGCCGTGGGCACAAATGCCGCGCAAGGTGCAGTCGCCGCAACGTGGAGCGCGCGCCGTGCACACGTAGCGGCCGTGCAGGATGAGCCAGTGGTGGGCGTCCACCAGATAGGCCGCGGGCACGCGCTTCATCAGCTTGGCTTCCACCGCCAGCACGTTCGCGCCGGGCGCCAGACCCGTGCGGTTGCTGACGCGAAAGACATGGGTGTCGACCGCCATCGTCGGTTCGCCGAAGGCCACGTTCAGCACCACGTTGGCGGTCTTGCGGCCGACACCGGGCAGTGCTTCCAGCGCCTCGCGCGAGCGCGGCACTTCGCCGCCGTGCTGCTCGACCAGGATGCGGCAGGTGGCAACGAGGTTCTTGGCCTTGTTGCGGAACAGACCGATCGTGCGTATGAGGTCGGTGACACGCTCCACGCCCAGATCGAGCATCTTCTGCGGCGTCGGCGCCAGCGAGAAGAGCCGCCGGGTGGCCTTGTTGACGCCCACGTCGGTGGCCTGTGCCGAGAGCAGCACCGCGGCCAGCAGTTCGAAGACGCTGGTGTAGGCCAGCTCGGTCTGCGGCCGCGGGTTGGCGGCGGCCAGCGTGGCGAAGAACGTCTCGATGGCTTCAGGTTTCATCCGGTGTCTTTCCCGGCGTCTTTGAGGGTGGTGCTGAAGGTGGTGCGGTAGCGGCCGAGCGCTGTGCTGCACGCTTCAGCGCTGCCTCGACCACGGCACGCTTCGCGGCCAGGGCATCGGGGTCGGTGATGCCGCTGGCGGCGGCCAGGTCGGCCAGCTTCGCCTGGGCCTTGGCCGCCAGCCGCTCGTCGTTCTCGCGCTTGTCACGTTCCAGGCGCTGGGTGCGAAAGGCGTAGCGCTCCCGTGCCTCTTCGGCGAGTGCCGGGCTCCAGGCCTGCCAGCCCGTGCTTTCGCCGGTGACGGGCGTCATCGAGATGCAGTCCACCGGGCAGGCCGGCACACACAGCTCGCAGCCGGTGCATTGCGCATCGATGACGGTGTGCATCAGCTTCGAGGCGCCGACGATGACGTCCACCGGGCAGGCCTTGATGCACAAGGTGCAGCCTATGCACCAGGCCTCGTCGATGACGGCCAGCTGGCGCGGGCCTTCCAGGCCGTGGTTGATGTCCAGCGGCAGCACGGGCTTGCCGCTGATCTTCGCCAGCCGCGCGATGCCCTCGGCGCCGCCGGGCGGGCAGCGGTTGATGTTCGCTTCGCCGCTGGCCATGGCTTCGGCGTAGGCACGGCAGTCGGGGTAGCCGCAGCGCGTGCACTGCGTTTGCGGCAGCGCCGCGTCCAGCAGGTCGGCCAGGCTGTAGAGGCGCGTGCTCGGGCGGGTGGGTGAGGTCACCCGCCGGATTATCGGCTGCGCTTCTTCTTCGGCAGCGTGGTGACGTTGCTCTGCTGCACGGAGCCAGCCTGGTCGAAACGCTGGATGAAGCCGCGCACCTCCGGATAGACCTTCTCGCGCCAGCGGCGGCCCGAGAAGATGCCGTAGTGGCCTGCGCCCACGGCGTCGTAATGGAACTGGCGGGACTTCGGGATCCCAGTGCAGAGGTCGTGCGCCGCACGAGTCTGTCCGGCGCCGGAAATGTCGTCGAGTTCACCTTCGATGGTGAGCAGCGCAGTGCCCGTGATGTCTTGCGGCTTCACCAACTCGCCGTTCACATGCCAGTTGTGATTGACGAGCGCAAAGTCCTGGAACACGGTCTTGATGGTGTCCAGGTAGTACTCGGCCGGCATGTCGAGCACGGCGTTGTATTCGTCGTAGAACTGCCGGTGGCTCTCGGCGCTGTCGTCATCGCCCTTGATCAGGTCGGCGAAGTAGTCGTAGTGGCTGCTCATGTGGCGGTCGGGGTTCATCGCCACGAAGCCGGTGTGCTGCAGGAAGCCGGGGTAGACGCGGCGGCCGGCGCCGGGGAAGTTGCCGGGCACGCGGAAGATGACGTTGTTCTCGAACCAGCTGTGGCTCTTGTTCATTGCCAGGTTGTTCACCGCCGTGGGGCTCTTGCGGGCGTCGATGGGCCCGCCCATCATGGTCATGGTCAGCGGCGTGGGCTCGCCTCGGCTGGCCATCAGCGACACCGCCGCCAGCACCGGCACCGTGGGCTGGCAGACCGAGATCACGTGCACGCGCGGGCCGCAACGGCGGATGAACTCCTGCACGTATTCGACATAGTCGTCGAGATGGAAGGCGCCTTCGGACAAGGGCACCATGCGCGCGTCGGTCCAGTCGGTGATGTAGACCTTGTGGTCATGCAGCAGGCTCTTCACCGTGTCGCGCAATAGCGTGGAATGGTGACCCGACAGCGGCGCCACCACCAGCACGGTGGGCTGCTCTTTCATGATCTCGAGCGCGCCGCTGTTGTCGGTGAAACGCTTGAAGCGCAGCAGCCGACAGAAGGGCTTCTTCAGCGCCACCTGTTCCTGCACCGCGACCTCGACGCCCGCGACCGTGGCCGAAGTGATGCCGAACGGCGGCTTTTCGTATTCCTTGGCCAGGCGATGCAGCAGGTCGAAGCCGGCCGAGACACGCTGGGACAGCGGAAATTGTGCAAACGGCGACAGCGGGTGGTCGTAGAGCTTGGCGGAAGCGCTTGCGAACTCCGCGAAGGGCGACATCAGGGCGCGTTGGGTCTCGTAGATTTGGTAAAGCATCGAACAGCTCCGTTCTGCTGGGCCGACGGCTGCCGGTGCCCAAATGTAACTCTATTCATGCTGCAGTGCAGCAATTTTTAGAGGGCTTGCTTCATGATGCCCTGCCGGACTCCGGTGCAAAGCCTAGAAAACACGGGGGCGCGCATGCCAGACGATGGCTTTTCGGACGCCACGCGAATTCCACACAAAGCGCAACGAACACGAGCCTGGCTGCCGTGTCACCACGGTGACAGGCTGCAGCCCGCGTGCAGCTTCAGCCTTGCATCACCCGGGCCAGCGCCACGGCCACGGGCCCGACGTTGCGGGTGTTGAGAGCGGCCACGCAGATGCGGCCCGACTCCAGGCCATAGATGCCGAATTCGCTGCGCAGGCGCAGCATCTGCTCCTTGCCCAGGCCCGAGTAGCTGAACATGCCCACTTGCGTGGTGATGTAGCCGAGGTCGCCCTGCACACCCGCGGCTTGCATCTGTGCCACCAGCGCGTGGCGCATGGTCTTGATGCGGTCGCGCATGCCAGCCAGTTCTTCTTCCCACATGGCGCGCAAGTCTGGCGTGGTCAGCACCGTGGCCACCACTTGGGCGCCGAAGGTGGGCGGCGTGCTGTAGTTGGTGCGGATTACGATCTTCAACTGCGACAGCACGCGTGTGCACTCTTCCTGGCTGGCGCAGACCACGCTGAGCGCGCCCGCACGTTCGCCGTACAGCGAGAAGCTCTTGCTGAACGAAGTGCTGACGAAAAACTGCTGGCCGGTGACGATGAAAGACTGCACCGCTGCGCCGTCTTCGGCGATGCCGGCACCAAAGCCCTGGTAGGCCATGTCGAGGAAGGGCACCAGGCCACGTTCAGCGCAGGTGGTGGCAACTTGCTGCCACTGCGCCATGCTCAGGTCACAGCCGGTGGGGTTGTGGCAACAGGCGTGCAGCACCACCACCGTGCCGGCAGGCGCCGCGGCCAACGCGTCCAGCATGGCGTCGAAGCGGATGCCGCGGGACGGCGCGTCGTAGTAAGGGTAGGTCTCGACGGTGAAGCCGGCGTTGCTGAAGAGCCCGCGGTGGTTTTCCCAGCTCGGGTCGCTGATCAGCACCTTGGCCTCGGGGCGCAGGCGCCTCAGGAAGTCGGCGCCCAGCTTCAGGCCGCCGGTGCCGCCCAGGGCCTGCACCGTGGCCACGCGGCCGCTGGTGACGACTGCGCTGTCAGCGCCGAACACCAGGCCCTGCACGGCCTTGTCGTAGGCCGCAATGCCATCGATGGGCAGGTAGCCTTTGGGCCTGGAAGTTTCCAGCAACAGCTTTTCGGCAGCGGCCACGCAGCGCAGCACGGGCAGTTTGCCGGCGTCGTCGAAGTACACGCCGACACCCAGGTTCACCTTGGCGGGGTTGGCATCGGCGTTGAACTGCTCGTTCAGCCCCAGGATGGGGTCGCGCGGGGCCATCTCGACGGCGGCGAAGAGCGAAGCTGACATAGGGGGCGTCTTTCCAGCAGGCGGGGCGGCGAAGGGAGGCGGAACGTCGGCGTCTGCGGCAGCCGGCTCGCTGCGCTACCCTTGTGGGTTGCTCGCCCTGCATCAGATCATGCGCGAGCTGCCCAATTCTAGTTGTCTGAAACTCCGGGAACGCCCATGACCGCCATCGCCGCCAAAGTCAAAGACGGGCCCATCGACGCCACGCAGCCCGTCAGTGGCGAATTCATCAGCTTTCCCGACTCGCCTTTTCAACTGCTGCAGCAGTTCGTGCCGGCCGGCGATCAGCCCGCGGCGATAGACAAGCTGGTCGAAGGCATCGAAGACGGCCTCTCGTACCAGACGCTGCTGGGTGTGACGGGTTCGGGCAAGACCTTCACCATGGCCAACGTCATCGCGCGCATGGGCCGGCCGGCCATCGTGTTTGCGCCCAACAAGACGCTGGCGGCTCAGCTCTACAGCGAGTTCCGCGATTTCTTTCCGAAGAACGCGGTGGAGTACTTCGTCAGCTACTACGACTACTACCAGCCCGAAGCCTATGTGCCGCAGCGCGACCTGTTCATCGAGAAGGACAGCGCCATCAACGAGCACATCGAGCAGATGCGCCTGAGTGCCACGAAGAGCCTGCTGGAGCGGCGCGACGTCATCATCGTGGCCAGCGTCAGTGCCATCTACGGCATCGGCAACCCGGCCGACTATCACAAGATGGTGATGACGCTGCGCGTGGGCGACAAGATGAGCCAGCGCGACGTCATCCAGCAGCTCATCCGCATGCAGTACAAGCGCAACGAGGTCGACTTCAGCCGCGGCACCTTCCGCGTGCGCGGCGACACCATCGATGTCTTTCCCGCTGAACACAGCGAACTGGCGCTGCGCATCGAGCTCTTCGACGACGAGGTCGAGACCCTGCAGCTGCTGGACCCGCTGACGGGCCGCGTGCGGCAGAAGATTCCGCGCTTCACGGTCTACCCCAGCAGCCATTACGTGACGCCGCGTGAACGGGTGGTGGACGCCATTGTCACCATCAAGGACGAGCTGCGCTCGCGCCTGGACGAGTTCGTGAAGAACGGCAAGCTGGTGGAAGCCCAGCGCCTGGAGCAGCGCACGCGCTTCGACCTCGAAATGCTGCAGGAGGTGGGCCACTGCAAGGGCATCGAGAACTACACACGCCATCTCTCGGGCGCCGAGCCTGGCCAGCCGCCGTCGACGCTGGTGGATTACCTTGCCGCCGACGCGTTGATGTTCCTGGACGAGAGCCACGTGCTCATCGGCCAGTTCGGTGGCATGTACAACGGCGACCGCGCGCGCAAGACGACGCTGGTGGAGTACGGCTTCCGCCTGCCCAGTGCCCTGGACAACCGGCCGCTGAAGTTCGAGGAATTCGAACGCAAGATGCGCCAGAGCATCTTCGTCAGCGCCACGCCCGGCAACTGGGAAAAGGAGCACACCGGCGCCGTGGTGGAACAGGTGGTGCGGCCCACCGGTCTGGTCGACCCCGAGGTGGAGGTTCGCCCCGCCACGACGCAGGTCGACGATGTGCTGCAAGAGATTCGCGAGCGCGTGAAGATCAACGAACGCGTGCTCGTCACCACGCTCACCAAGCGCATGGCCGAGCAGCTGACCGAGTACCTGGCTGACAACGGCGTGAAGGTGCGCTACCTGCACAGCGACATCGACACCGTGGAGCGCGTGGAAATCTTGCGCGACCTGCGCCTGGGCATGTTCGACGTGCTGGTCGGCATCAACCTGCTGCGCGAGGGCCTGGACCTGCCCGAGGTCAGCCTGGTGGCCATTCTGGACGCCGACAAGGAAGGCTTCCTGCGCGCGGAACGCAGCCTGATCCAGACCATCGGCCGCGCAGCGCGCAACATCAACGGCCGTGCCATCCTGTATGCCGACCGCATGACCGACAGCATGAAGGCCGCCATCGGCGAGACCGAGCGTCGCCGCACCAAGCAGATCGCGCACAACCTGGCCATGGGCATCACGCCCAAGAGTGTGCAGACACGCATCCGCGACATGATCGACGGCGCGGTGTCCGACAAGAGCGCCAAGGACGACCTGAAGGCCGCGCAGGCGGCTGCCGAAGTCGAGGGCATGAGCGAGAAGGACCTGGGCAAGCGCATCAAGCTGCTGGAAAAGCAGATGCTGGAACACGCGCGCAACCTCGAATTCGAGAAGGCTGCTCGTGTGCGCGACCAGTTGGCGTTGCTGCGTGAGCAGGCCTTTGGTGGCAGTGGGCACGACGTGGTGGCGCTGATACCGGCAGCGCCCAGGAAGGGAGCGGTCTGATGATCGGACGGCTGAAGGGTTGGCTGCAGGGCGGTGCAGCGCCCGAGCAGCCCGATGACGGCGCGGCGGCGGAGTTGCGGGTCTTGATGGTCTGCACCGGCAACAT
Organism: Burkholderiales bacterium; assembly: GCA_038249925.1. Lineage (GTDB taxonomy): Bacteria > Pseudomonadota > Gammaproteobacteria > Burkholderiales > Burkholderiaceae_C > Rubrivivax. The sequence continues at coordinate 1,139 of JBBSCV010000050.1, read as the reverse complement.
CTGTCGCTCCCCCACGGCTGAAGGCGTGTTGCGCCACCGCCTGGCGCGCGCGGGTCTGGGCAGCCGCGTGGCGGTTGATTCAGCGGGCACCCATGGCTATCACAGCGGCGAGCCACCCGACCCGCGTGCCGTGAAGGCCGCAGCCGCACGCGGCTATGACCTGCGCAGCCTGTGCGCAAGACCCGTGCTGCTGCCCGGCGACTACACACGGTTCGATCTGCTGCTGGCGATGGACGAGGACCACCTGGTGTGGCTGCAGCGCAAGGCGCCGCCCGGCGCGCGCGCGCGCATCGAGCTCTTGATGCCGCACGGCCGCCGATATGCCGGTGAGCGCAACGTGCCCGACCCCTACTACGGCGGGCCGGCCGGCTTCGAACGCGTTCTGGACCTGGTTGAAGACGCCTGCGATGGCCTGCTGGCCCACTTGAGCGGCCACTTGCAGCCGCAGTCTCCAGACCGTCCGCAAGGCCGCTAGCAGGAACTTCTCCAAGACCATCCGCAAGACAAGGTCCGTGGCGACGTCCCACTTGAAAAGTCGACTTAAGTTAAACTTGAGCAAATCAGTCGGACAAGCCTGCCAACGTGCAGGCCCCGTGCGGTTCGGCACTTTGGCGATGCGCCGATTGCTGTGCTGAACACCGCAGCCTTGGCACCCTGTGTGCTTGGAGAACCCCATGCGACTCACCACCAAAGGCCGCTTCGCCGTGACTGCCATGATCGACCTGGGGCTGCGCTCCAACGCCGGGCCGGTGGCTCTGGCAGCCATCAGTCAGCGTCAGCAAATCTCGTTGTCCTACCTCGAGCAACTCTTCGGCAAGCTGCGCCGCCATGAACTGGTCGAAAGCACGCGCGGCCCGGGCGGCGGTTATTCGCTGGGCCGCGCAGCCGGCGAAATCAGCGTGGCCGACATCATCGTCGCTGTAGACGAACCGATAGACGCCACCGGCTGCGCCGGCAAGGAAGGCTGCATGGGCGAAGACAGCGGCAAGTGCATGACGCACGACCTCTGGGCCAGCCTGAACACCAGGATGATCGAGTTCCTTGATTCCGTCTCGTTGCAGAAGCTGGTGGACGAACAGCTGGCCAAGGGCGTTTCCATCGATGCCGTGGTGGTGAAGCGTGCCATCAGCAGCGTGCCG
>JBBSCV010000049.1:0-15678 GCA_038249925.1 Burkholderiales bacterium | reverse complement strand
TGCTGGGTTTGTTGATGGGCAGCAAGCGCGGCCGCGGCATGGGCGGCACGGCGCTGAAGTACGGTGGTGTCGCGGCGCTCGGCGCCCTGGCCTGGAAGGTCTACCAGGAGCACCAGGCGCGGCAAACCAGTGGGCAGGCGGGGCAGCCTTCGACCATACTGCAGCGGCCAACCATCGACATCACGCCCGCGCCGTCCAGCTTTGCGGCCTTGCAGCCGCGACAACTGGAAGACCACAGCCGCGCCATGCTGAAGGCGCTGATCAGCGCTGCCAAGTCCGACGGCCACATGGACGAACGTGAACGCGGCCTGGTGCATGCGGAATTGCAGCGCAGCGAGGCCGATGTTTCCACGCGTGCCTGGGTGGATGCCGAACTGGCGCGCCCGGTGGAACCTGCGGAAGTGGCTGCTCTTGCCACCGGCCCCGAGATGGCCGCCGAAATTTACCTGGCCAGCCTGCTGGTGGTGGACCAGACCAGCACCATGGAGCGTGCGTATCTGGATGCACTGGCGCGTGAACTGCGCCTGGCGCCGACGCTGAAGACCGACCTGGAGGCGCGCGCATCGGCCGCTTGAACGCGGGGGAGCCTGGCGATTTGTCGTCAGAGTGTCACAGGGCCTTCTTATGGTGCGCGGCAGTTGCCACCACCTCAAGGAGCCCTTTCATGAGCCACATCCCGCGCGCCCTCGGCGCCATCGCTGCACTCTCTTTCGCCCTGGCTGGCGCGGCCGCGCAGGCCCAGATCGCCATCACCGAGGTGGCGCCGTGGAGCAGCGGCAATTCGCCCGTCGCTGCCGATTGGTTCGAAGTCACCAACCTGGGCAGCACGGCCGTCGACATCAGCGGCTGGAAGGTTGACGACAACTCCAACAGCTTCCTGTCATCGGCAGCGTTGGTCGGCATCACCAGCATCGCTCCGGGCGAGTCCGTGATCTTCATCGAAGGGGCCACCGCCAACGCCAACTTCGTCGCCCACTGGTTCGGCGCGCAAGCACCGGCGGGTTTGCAGATCGGCCGCTATGCCGGCGCGGGCATCGGCCTGGGCGCGGGCGGCGACGCGCTGAATCTCTTCACCGCGGCTGGCACGCTGGTCACGCGGGTGGACTTCGGCGCTTCGCCGGCCAGCGCCCCGTTTGCCAGCTTCGACAACGCCATCGGCGCTTCGGGTGTCACGCTGTCGGTGTTGTCGGTGGTGGGCGTGAACGGCGCTTTCCTCGCCGCCGCAGGTGGCGAGATCGGCAGCGTGGGCGTCGTGCCCGAGCCGGGTACCTGGGCGCTGATGCTGGCTGGCCTGGCTGCGTTGGGTGGTGTGGCACGCCGCCGCTCCTTCTGATTCGGGGGCGAACATGAAAAGCACTTTGCGCGCCCTGGCTGCCGCGGCCACTGCGATGGCCCTGGCCCTGGCCGTCGCCGGCCCTGCTGCGGCAGCTGCCACCTCGATCCAGCTCGGCAACTATGTCGTCAGCGGCAACTACACCATCGACGTGCTCGGCGGCCTGGGCCTGGAAGCCAGCGCCGTGACCTACGCGCGCGACCGCCAGTCGCTCTTCATCGTCGGCGACGAAGGCCTCGGCGTTGTCGAGCTCTCGCTCACCGGCCAGACGCTCTCGACCATGAGCTTCTCGGGCTGGCCCACCGCCAGCAGCAACAACGACGCCGAAGGCCTGGCCTACCTCGGCAACGGCCTGCTGGTGGTGGCAGAAGAACGTCTGCAGGACGCCTTCCTGTTCGCCTACCAGGCCGGTGGCAGCGTGAATCTGGCCCATGCCCCCAGCGTCAACTTCGGACCCACGGTGGGCAACGTCGGCATAGAAGGCATCAGCGTCGACCCGCGCGACGGCACCTGGTTCGTGGTGAAGCAGGACAACCCGGCGCAGCTGCGTGGCGGCCTGGCCAGCTTCTCGCTGGGCGGCGGCAGCTTCAGCGAGACGGTGTCGTTCACGGGTGCGACGTCGCTGTTCGGCGTGAACAGCCTGTCCGACGTCGCCACGCTGGCCCCGGTGGACAGCCTGGCCGGTGGCGCTGCGGCCAACCACCTGCTGGTGCTGAGCCTCGATTCGCGCCGTCTCATCGAGATCGACCGCCTGGGCAACACCATCAGCAGCCTCGATCTCTCGGGCATCACGAGCCAGGCCGTAGAAGGCGTGACGGTGGATGAGCGCGGCTTCATCTATCTGGTGGCCGAGGACAGCGGCACCGCGAATTCGCGTCTCTTCGTGCTGAGCCCGGTGCCCGAGCCCGCCACCTGGGCCATGCTGGCCTGCGGCCTGCTGGCCGTGGCGGGCGCCGCACGCCGACGTTAGGCGGCGGGCGCGGGCGGCATCAAGCCGCCGTGCGCAGCGCCGTGCTCGACGGAGCTGCAGGTGTCCCTGACGCGGCGGGCCTCGGCGCATCCAGGCAATGCACCAGCGCCTCGACCAGGGCCCCGCCGCCCATCCAGCGGTCCATGGCCATCACGCGCGCAGCCGGCAGCGGCAGCCGGCGGTCGCTGCCCAGGGCCGCGTGCACGTCGTCCTGTTCAGTCTCGCCGTCGATCAGGAAAACGGTGCGCGCGAGTGCGCCGGTGCTGCGCAGCTGGGCCAGTTCCCAGGCCGTGCCGAGCCGCGCAGCGGTGAAACCGCGCAGGTCCACGACCACCGCGTCACAGCCTTCCAGCAGGCGCTGCACCGCCAGCTGCCACATATCCACGAAGCAGAAGAATTCGTTGACGCGGTAGCGGCCGTCGGGGTCGGGTGTGTCGTCGAAGTTGTCGACGCGGCGGTGCAGCACCGCAGCATCGGAGACGAAGTCGTCCTTCAGCCGACCGCGCAGGAAGTTGGCGGCCTTGGCGGGGTTGATGGTGTGGCTGGCCATGTCGGTGCCGCCGATGAGCGCGATGGGGCCGATGAAACGCCAGCGGTCTTCCAGTTCGTCCATCAGGCGTTCGCCCCGGCTGTCCTGGGCGAAAACGCGCAGCACGAGCAGGCGACGGTTGCTGCACATCGGTTTCAGGCCGTAGCGCGTGACCAGCCAGTACACCAGCAGCGCCACCACGCTGGCAGCGGCCAGTTGCAGGTTCGAGGGGTCGATGAGCGAGGCTTGCTGAAACATCGTCTCCACGGCCATGGCCGCGCCCGAGACCGCCAGCATCCAGCTGAAGACCTGGAACTGCGCGTCGCTGAAAACCTTCTGCTCGTAAGCCAGGCCGATCCAGCTGAGCATGAAGTAGGCCGCCAGCAGGCCCACGCCCCCGGCCGCCAGGCCCAGCGTGCCACGCGCCCAAGCGCCTTCGGGATGCAGCAGTGCCACGGCAATGGCGCCAGTGCCCAGCGCCACGACGAAGACGGTGAGCAATGCCGCGCCCAGCAGCGGCACCACGGTGCGCTTGATGCGGTCGACCATGGTCAGGAAACACAAGATGATGGCCACCAGCGCCACCACGCACGAGGCCACCAGCTTCTGCAACGCCGGGTGTTCCAGCCAGCCCAAGAGCGCCAGCAAGGCCAGCAGCGTGAGTGCTGCCGCAGGCAGCACCAGCTTCCAGCGCCACACCACCAGCAGGGCGCGCAGGCGGCCAGACCAGGTTTCGGGCGCCCAGTGGCGCAGCAGCACGGCCAGCGCGGTGAGCACCACCACACCGACCAGCGCACCGGCCGCGCCGGCCCTGCCGCCGCCGCCCTTCACCGTGGTGACCACGGCCTGCATCGCGAACGCCGCGAACGTGGCCGGCGCGAACCAGACCCAGAAGTGGTGGCCGAAGCGCGATGCAGAAACGCCCAGCAGCAGCACCGGCCCGCAGAAGGCCGCGAACATGAAAAACGAGATGGCGTACGAGATCACCCCGTCGCGCCTGCTCTCGAAGCGGTAGAAGAAGCCCGCGGCCGCCATCGCGGAATAGAGCACCAGCACCGCGGCCAGCACCCACAGCACCTGGCGCCGCCGTTGCTCGATGCCGGCCAGCAGCGCCGGCGCTGTCCACACGGTGGCGGGCGGCCGGCCCAGCCAGCCGAGGGCTTGTGCGGCCGGCGCCAGCATGAAGGCCTGCACGCGGCGGCGGTAGCGGCCGAGCACCCAGGGTGCGGACAGCTGGGCCAGCACCATCACGGCAATGCCCATCCAGGTGAGCAGCACGCTCAGGCCCAGGGCCCCGTTGTCGGCTGTCGTGGCTGCCGTGGCGGGCAACACGGCCGCAGATGCCGCTTCCAGCGCCGCGACGGCGGCGTCGATGTCGGCTTCGGGCGTGGCCATGATGGTGAACAGCGCTAGACGCCTTCGATGGCGAACAGCGTGCCGGTGGAAGCGCCCTGGCGCAGGGCCACCAGGCGCTGGTACTCGGGCGAGCGATAGAAACCCTGAAGCCGGGCCATGTCAGGGAATTCGAGGATCACCTGGCGTTGCGGCACGCCGCTGCCTTCCAGCACCGTGACTTCGCCGCCGCGCACCAGGTAGGCCCCGCCATGGGCTTGGATGAGCGCCGGCACTTCGGCGCGGTAGGCCTCGTAGGCGGCCGGGTCGGTGACCTCGACATTGGCGTAGATGTAGGCGGGCATGGGGGCTCCGGGTAGCACGCAAGACGAGTGCGCAGGACAAGAGCGCAGGACATGCGCAGGACAATGTAGGCGATGAACCCGCAAAGTGCACCCTCCGCCCATCCCTATCTTCCCCACAGCCCGGCTGCCGAGCGCAACGCCCCCCACATCCTGCAGTCGTTGCAGGCCTGGCTGCCGCCCCAGGCGCGTGTGCTGGAAGTGGCCAGCGGCACCGGCCAGCATGCGCAGCACCTCGCCAGCGCCATGCCCGGCTGGAACTGGCAGCCCACCGAAGCCACGGCAGCGCCGCTGGCGGACATCGCCGCGCGCTGCGTGGGCCTGGCCGGCGTGCAGGCGCCGCTGCTGCTGGACGTGATGGCGCCCTGGCCGGTGCCGGCTGCGGCCTTCGATGCCGTGTACGTCGCCAACCTGCTGCACATCGCGCCGTGGGCAGTGACGCCGGCCTTCATGCACGGCGCCGCGCGGGCGCTGAAGCCGGGCGGGTTGCTCGCGGTCTACGGCCCCTTCATCGTCGACGGAGAGCCGCTGGCGCCCAGCAACGCCGCCTTCGACGCCGACCTGCGCGCTCGCAATGCGCTGTGGGGCCTGCGTCATCTGAGCGAGGTGCAAACCGCTGCCGAGCGAGCGGGCCTGGTGATGGCCGAGCGCCGTACCCTGCCGGCCAACAACCTGCTGCTGAAGTTCGTGGCGGCAGCCTGAGTACGCCTTTCAGCCCGCCGTCCCCAGCCGGCTTAAGCGCTGCCGGCGCCAGTCGGTAGCGCCAATCCGGGACAATCGCGCGCTGGAGAACCCGACCATGACCGCCAGAACCCTGTACGACAAGCTGTGGGACGAACATGTCGTCCACACCGAGGAAGACGGCACCGCCGTGCTCTACATCGACCGCCACCTCGTGCACGAGGTGACCAGCCCGCAGGCCTTCGAAGGCTTGCGCCTGGCCGGGCGCAAGGTCTGGCGTGTGAGTTCCATCGTCGCCACCGCCGACCACAACACGCCCACCACCGGCTGGGCCGATGGCTACGACGGCATCACCGACCCCATCAGCAAGCTGCAGATCACGACGCTGGACGCCAACATCAAGGCCAGCGGCGCGGCGGCCTACTTCCCGTTCCTGGACAAGCGCCAGGGCATCGTGCACGTCATCGGGCCCGAGAACGGCGCCGTGCTGCCGGGCATGACGGTGGTCTGCGGCGACAGCCACACGTCCACGCACGGTGCCTTCGGCGCGCTGGCGCATGGCATCGGCACCAGCGAGGTCGAGCACGTGATGGCCACGCAAACGTTGCTGGCCAAGAAGGCGAAGAACCTGCTCGTGAGGGTGGAAGGCCAGCTCGGCCGCGGCGTCACCGCCAAGGACGTGGTGCTGGCCATCATCGGCAGAATAGGCACCGCAGGCGGCAACGGCAGCACCATCGAATTCGGCGGCAGCGCCATCCGGTCGCTCAGCATGGAAGGCCGCATGACGGTGTGCAACATGGCCATCGAGGCCGGTGCCCGTGCCGGGCTGGTGGCGGTGGACGAGAAGACCATCGCCTACATCCACAATGGCGGCAAAGGCCGGCCGTTTTCGCCCAAGGGCGTCGAATGGGACCACGCCGTCGCGGCCTGGCGCACGCTGCAAAGCGACCCCGGCGCGCATTTCGACACCGTGGTGGAACTCGACGCCGCGGCCATCCAGCCGCAGGTGACCTGGGGCACCAGCCCCGAGATGGTGGTGGCGGTGGACGGCCGCGTGCCCGACCCCGACAAGGAGAAGGACGCCACCAAGCGCGAAGCCATCGAACGCGCGCTGGTCTACATGGGACTGGAGCCGAACAAGGCCATCACCGACATCCGCATCGACAAGGTGTTCATCGGCAGCTGCACCAACAGCCGCATCGAAGACCTGCGTGAAGCGGCGGCTGTCGTCAAGCGCCTGGGTCAAAAGGTGGCGGCCAACGTGAAGTTGGCGATGGTGGTGCCGGGCTCGGGCCAGGTGAAGGCGCAGGCCGAAGCCGAAGGCCTGCACGAGATCTTCCGCGCTGCCGGCTTCGAGTGGCGCGAACCGGGCTGCAGCATGTGCCTGGCGATGAACGCCGACCGCCTGGAGCCCGGCGAACGTTGCGCCAGCACCAGCAACCGCAACTTCGAAGGGCGGCAGGGCGCGGGTGGCCGCACCCACCTCGTCAGCCCAGCGATGGCTGCCGCCGCAGCGCTGAACGGGCATTTCGTCGATGTCCGGAGGACCGCCTGATGGACGCCTTCACCCTGCACACCGGCCTGGTGGCGCCGATGGACCGCGCCAACGTCGACACCGACGCCATCATCCCGAAGCAATTCCTGAAGAGCATTGCGCGCAGCGGCTTCGGGCCCAACCTGTTCGACGCCTGGCGCTACGTCGACCCGGGTGAACCGGGGCAAGACCCGGCCAGCCGCCGGCCGAATCCCGACTTCGTGCTGAACCAGCCGCGCTACCGTGGCGCTTCGGTGTTGATCGCGCGGCAGAACTTCGGCTGCGGCAGCAGCCGCGAACATGCGCCCTGGGCGCTGCAGCAGTACGGCTTTCGCGCCATCCTGGCGCCCAGCTACGCCGACATCTTCTTCAACAACTGCTTCAAGAACGGCCTGCTGCCCATCGTGCTGAGCGACTCGCAGATGGACCGTCTCTTCGACGAGACGCTGGCCTTCCCGGGCTACCAACTCACCGTCGACCTGCCGCGCCAGGTGGTGGTGAAGCCCGATGGCAGTGAACTGCCGTTTGAGGTCGAGCCCTTCCGCAAGTACTGCCTGGAAGGGGGCTTCGACGACATCGGCCTCACGCTGCGCCACCAGGACAAGATCAGGGCCTTCGAGGCCGAGCGCCTGGCCAGGATGCCGTGGTTGGCGCACACCACGCTGTGAAGCCAAGAGAAAAGCGAACAAACGCATGAGCATGAAGATCGCCATCCTGCCCGGTGACGGCATCGGCACCGAGATCGTGGCCGAGGCCGTGAAGGTGATGCAGGTGCTGGAGCTGCCCTTCGAGACAGAAACCGCGCTCGTCGGCGGCGCCGCGTACGAGGCCCACGGCCACCCGCTGCCCGAGAGCACGCTGAGCCTGGCCAAGAGCGCCGACGCCATCCTCTTCGGCGCCGTGGGCGACTGGAAGTTCGACAAGCTCGAACGCGGACTGCGCCCCGAACAAGCGATCCTCGGCCTGCGCAAGCACCTGGGCCTGTTCGCCAACTTCCGCCCCGCGCTGTGTTACCCGCAGCTGACGCATGCATCGAGCCTGAAGCCCGAACTGGTGGCGGGGCTCGACATCCTGATCATTCGCGAGCTGACGGGCGACATCTACTTCGGCCAGCCGCGTGGCCGCCGCATTGCCACCGATGGCCACTTCCCCGGCGCGGAAGAAGCCTTCGACACCATGCGCTACAGCCGGCCCGAGATCGAACGCATTGCGCACGTGGCGTTCCAGGCCGCGCGCAAACGCTCAGGTGGCAAGGGCGGGAAGGTGACCAGCGTCGACAAGGCGAATGTGCTGGAGACGTTCCAGTTCTGGAAAGACGTGGTCACCGAAGTGCACGCGCAGCATTACCCCGATGTCGAGCTGCAGCACATGTATGTCGACAACGCGGCGATGCAGCTCGTGAAGGCGCCGAAAGCCTTCGACGTGGTCTTCACCGGCAACATGTTCGGCGACATCCTGAGCGACGAAGCCGCGATGCTCACGGGCAGCATCGGCATGCTGCCGAGCGCCAGCCTGGACGTGAACAACAAAGGCCTGTACGAGCCCAGCCACGGCAGCGCGCCCGACATCGCAGGGCAGGGTGTGGCCAACCCGCTGGCGACGATCCTGAGCCTGGCGATGATGTTGCGCTTCACACTGCAGCAGCCGGCGGCGGCGGCGCGCATCGAAGCCGCGGTGAACGTGGTGCTGAGCGACGGCCTGCGCACCGGCGACATCTTCAGCCCCGGCATGCGCCGCGTGGGCACCCGCGACATGGGCGACGCCGTGGTGGCGGCACTCAAGAAGCATTGAAAGAGAAAAAATCATGGCACTCGCGGGATTGGTCGGCTGGCGCGGCATGGTGGGCAGCGTGCTGATGGACCGCATGCAGGCCGAAGGCGACTTCGCGCTCATCGAGCCGCTGTTCTTCAGCACCAGCAACGCAGGCGGTGCCTTGCCCGCTGCGGTGGCAGGTTTTGCGAAGAACGAAACCACGCTGCAGGACGCGCATGACATCGAGGCGCTGAAGCGCTGCGACGTCGTGCTCACCTGCCAGGGCGGTGACTACACGAGCGAGGTCTACCCGAAGCTGCGCGCCGCGGGCTGGAACGGCCACTGGATAGACGCGGCCAGCACGCTGCGCATGAACAGCGACGCAGTGATCGTGCTCGACCCCGTGAACCTGCCGGTCATCCAGGATGCATTGGCCAAAGGCTGCCGCAACTGGATAGGCGGCAACTGCACCGTCAGCTGCATGCTGATGGGCGTGGGCGCGCTCTACAAGGCGGGCCTGGTGGAGTGGATGAGCACCCAGACCTACCAGGCCGCCAGCGGCGGCGGTGCGCAGCACATGCGCGAGCTGTTGACGCAGTACGGTACGCTGAACGCCGCGGTGAAACCGCTGCTGGACGACCCAAAGAGCGCCATCCTCGAGATCGATCGCCGGGTCGTCGCCAAGCAGCGCTCGCTGTCTGCTGAAGAAACCGCCAACTTCGGCGTGCCCCTGGGCGGCTCGCTGATCCCGTGGATTGATAAAGACATGGGCATCGGCAAAGGCCGGGGCGAGCCCGGCTGGGGCGTGAGCAAGGAAGAGTGGAAGGGCATGGCCGAAACCAACAAGATCCTCGGCCGCGGTGAAGGCTTCAGCCTGCCTTCGGTGCCGGTGGACGGTTTTTGCGTTCGCGTGGGCGCGATGCGCTGCCACAGCCAGGCGTTGATGTTGAAGCTCAAGAAAGATGTGCCGGTGGCTGACATCGAAGCCATGATCGCCGCCGACAACGCCTGGGTGCAGGTGGTGCCCAACACGCGCGAAGCTACGCTTCAGTTCCTCACGCCCGTGGCTGTGACGGGCACCATGACCATCCCCGTCGGGCGTATCCGCAAGCTGGCCATGGGGCCGGAATATGTCGGCGCCTTCACCATCGGCGACCAGTTGCTCTGGGGCGCTGCCGAGCCACTGCGCCGCATGCTGCGCATCCTGCTGCAGGCTTGACGAAGCCACCACGCGCGCGCTGTGTGGCGTGGCGTTGCCGTCGGGCAACAAGATGCAACGGCCGCCGAAACAAAGCATTTCGCCCGGGATCGTCAGTCTCTACGTGAGCTTGCGCGCGTATATGCTTAATACTGTTGCGTTTTCCGCCACGCAATCGGCCGGTGTTCGGGTTGGTTGCGGGGTGGCTTGAAGGGACAGCGGTCGGCTTCCTGCGAAGTCGCAACCGACCAGCGTTGGGGAACAGCCTTGAAATATCGACCGACGAGAGCGGCGCGGTTTGCGCTCAATGGGGTGGCGCTGGCCGCTGCCTGCCTGTGGGCCACGCAAGCCTGGGCGCTGGGCCTGGGCAGGCTGACGGTCAACTCGGCTTTGGGCGAAACGCTCAGGGCCGAAATCGAGATCACCAGCATCACGCCTGAAGAAGCGTCTTCGCTGCAACTGCGCATCGCGCCGGCCGAGGCCTTCCGCGCTGCGGGGGTCGACTACAACGCCGCGCTGCCTTCTGCCACCTTGCAGGTGGTGCGCCGCGCTGATGGCCGCCAGGTGGTGCGCATCAGCAGCGAGCGCGCGGTGCTCGAGCCCTTTGTCGACGTGATCATCGAGGCCACGTGGGCCAGCGGCCGGCTGGTGCGCGAATACACGATGCTTTTCGACCCGCCGGGCTCGCGGCTGGCCCAGCAGGCCCCGGCCGCGCCGGGCACGTCGCCGTCGATCTCACCGGCCCCTGCAGGTGCGCCGACCTCACCCGAGGCGCCACCCGCCGTCGGCAGCCCCGCCCCGTCGCCGCTGGCCGGCGCGCCGGCGCCCGCGCGGCCGACGCCGCGGCCTGCCACCCCGCCGATGGAGCCTCCGCGCCCGCCGGTGGCGACAGCCGCGCCGGGCCTGGGCACAGACGACGTGCTCGTGCGCTCTGGAGATACGCTCAGCCGTATCGCAGCGCGCACGCAGCGCCCGGGAATCTCGCTGGACCAGATGCTGGTGTCGCTGTTCCGCGGCAACCCGCAAGCCTTCAGCGGCGAGAACATGAACCGGCTGAAGTCCGGAGCCGTGTTGTCGGTGCCCTCTGGCGCAGAGGCCGGGGCGGTCGGCACGGCCGAGGCGCGCGAACTCATCACCGCGCAAAGCGCAGATTTCGCCGCCTACCGCCAGCGTCTGGCTTCGGGCACCACCACCGAGGCCGACGCCGCTGCGGGCCGCCAGGCTCGCGGCCAGGTGCAGACGCAGGTGGATGACCGCAAACAGGCCGCCGCGCCCACCCCCGATCGGCTGAAGCTGTCACAGGGCGGCGTGCAAGGCTCGGCGCCCGAGGCCCGCACGTCCACCGACACCCAGAAGCGAGATGAAGCCGCGCGCTTGGCCGAGCTGGCCCGCAATGTCGACGAGCTCAAGAAGCTGCAGGGCGCCACGGCCACTGCCGCACCCGGTCCGGGTACCGCGGGCTCGCCGGCCGTGCCCCCTGCGGCGGCACCACCGGCCGCAGCACCAGTGCTGCCAGCGCCGACGGTGGTGGCCGCTGCGCCTGCGCCCGCGCCCGCGCCTGCGCCCGTGCCGTCACCAACACAGACCCCATTGCCCTCGGATGCGGCGCCGGCGGCTGCAACGCCCCCCGCACCTGCTGGCGCTTCTGCGCCTGCTGCAGCCACAGCGCCCGCCACGGCTCCCAGGCCTGCCGCGGGCGAAGAGCCCGGCTTCCTGGACAGCCTGCTCGACAACTCACTGCTGCTGCCGGGTGCCGGCGTGCTGGTGGCGCTGCTGGCCGGCCTGGGCTTGTACCGTCTGCGTTCGCGCCGCAAGCCAGCGGGCGAGACCTCTTTCCTGGAAAGCCGCCTGCAGCCCGATTCCTTCTTCGGTGCCAGCGGCGGCCAGCGCATCGACACCCGCGACGCACCGGCCACCGGCAATTCGTCGATGAGCTACTCGCTGAGCCAGCTCGATGCGATCGGTGATGTCGACCCTGTGGCCGAGGCCGATGTCTACCTGGCTTACGGCCGCGACCTGCAGGCCGAAGAGATCCTGAAAGAGGCGATGCGCGCCACGCCCGAGCGCATGGCCATTCGCAGCAAGCTGCTGGAGGTCTATGCCAAGCGGCGCGACATCAAGGCCTTCGAACTGCTGGCCACGCAGATGTTCAACCTCACGCGCGGCGAGGGCGAAGACTGGCAGAAGGCGCAGGAACTGGGTCTGAGCATCGACCCCGAGAACATCCTTTACGCGCCGGGCGGTCAGCCCGAGGAAGTGCGCGCGGCCGGCGGCGTGATGATGCCCGACGCGCTGGGCGCGTCCACCCAGCCCTACACGGCGCCGGTGAAGCCGCCTGCCTTCCAGCCTGCGGTCGACGCGACGCTGGATTCGCGCCTGGATTCCCGCATGGATTCGCGTCTGGACGACGCCGGCCCCAGCAGCGCGATGGACCTCGACCTCGAGCTCGATTTCCCGAGTGGCACGGTTGTCAACCCGCCGGCGTTCGGCGGGCAGCAGATTCCCATCACCGAGACCACGCAGCCTTTCACCACGGCCGCGAAGATGGGCGGCGACGACTCGCTCGATTTCACCTTGGAGCCTGCTGGAGAACCCAAGACCGTGCCGATGCAGCGCAAGACGCCGCAGCCGGCTGATGACGGGCTGGACTTCGACCTGGGTGCGCTGGCCGACGAAGTGCCCGCGGTGACCAGCAGGACCGCAACGTCTGCCGCTGCAGAAAGCAGCTTCGACTTCGGTGATTTTTCCATCGGCGGTGAGCCGATGACACCGCTTGCGCCTGCCGGCGACATCGGAGGCGACAGCGCAGGGAACATGGCCGCTGACGACGCCAACGACCCGCTCTCGCGCAAGCTGGAACTGGCCGAAGAGTTCCGCCAGATCGGCGACCTGGAAGGCGCGCGCGATTTGCTGGAAGAAGTGGTCGCCAAGGGCGCGGGGCCGCTGCAGGCCAGGGCCCAGGGCATGCTGGACAAGCTGGCGTGACCGACCAGCCCCGTAGCGGCTTCGCCGCTCCCCTTCAAGGGGGCGCCACCAGCGGCTCGGCATAGCCGGTTCCGCGGCGTCCGCTTGGGTTCCGCCCTTCCTCTTCGATGAGGATTGCCCTCGGTTTGAGCTACCGCGGCCAGGCCTACCACGGCTGGCAGTCGCAGCTTGATGGCTGCACGGTGCAGGACAAGCTGGAAGCAGCGCTGGCGGCCTTCATCACCCAGCCGGTCAAGACCGTGTGCGCCGGCCGCACCGACGCCGGTGTGCACGGGCTGAACCAGGTGGTGCACTTCGACAGCCCGGTCGACAGGGCGCCGTTTTCCTGGGTGCGCGGCACCAACCGCTACCTGCCCATCGACATTGCCGTCCAATGGGCCCAGCACGTGCCCGACAACTTTCACGCGCGCAACAGCGCACGCGGTCGGCGCTACCACTTCGCGCTGCTGGAATCGCCCGCGCGACCGGGGCTGGAACACGGTCTCGTGGGTTGGTCCTTTCGCCCGTTGGATGGCGACGCCATGAGGCAGGCTGCCGCGCTGCTCCTGGGCAAGCACGACTTCACCAGCTTTCGCGCCGCCCACTGCCAGAGCCCCACGCCGGTAAAGACGCTGCGCCGCATCCACATCGACAAACGCGGTGACTACTGGCGCTTCGAATTCGACGCCAACGCCTTTCTGCATCACATGGTGCGCAACATCATGGGTTGCCTGGTGGCGGTGGGGCAGGGTCGGCACAGCCCGGGCTGGATGGCCGAAGTGCTGGAAGCGCGCCGTCGCGATGCGGCGGCGCCGACCTTCCCTGCCGACGGCCTCTACTTCGTGGGCCCGTACTACGATGAAGCCTGGGGCATCCCCGCCCACGCACCTGCAGCCGGCTGGCTGCCCTGAACTCGCTCATGCCCCGCACCCGCATCAAGATCTGTGGCCTCACGCGCGAGGCCGATGTCGACGAGGCCGTCGATGCCGGCGCTGATGCGCTGGGCTTCGTGCTCTACGCCAAGAGCCCGCGCCACGTCACTGCGCAGCGTGCTGCAGAACTTGCTGCGCGGCTGCCGCCATTCGTCACGCCGGTGCTGCTGTTCGTGAACGCTTCGCCGCAGGAAGTGCGCGCCGCCACCGACGCGCTTCCGCAGGCCTTGCTGCAGTTTCATGGCGACGAAACGCCGGCCCAGTGCGCGGCCGCTGGCCGGCCCTACCTGCGCGCGGCGCGCATCGCTGCCGACGGCAGCGTCGCCCACACGCACCACGGCAAGGTCAGGACCGCTTTGCTAGACTTCGCGCAGCTTTTTTTGAGTGCACAAGCCCTGCTGCTCGACGCCCATGTCGAGACCTTCGGCGGGGGCGGGAAGGTCTTCGATTGGTCACAGCTTCCACCCAGCGTGCCTCTTCCGGTCGTTTTGTCTGGTGGGTTGAATCCTGCCAATGTGACCGATGGGGTCCTTCACGTCCGGCCTTGGGCCGTTGATGTGAGTTCCGGCGTGGAACTCAGCAAGGGCGTCAAGAGCGGCCCGCTGATGCGCCGGTTCTGCAAGGCGGTGCACGAAGCCGACAAGCGGCTCGGCACCTGAGGGCGGTGGCTGCGGCCACTGTCTCAGACCTCTTTCGAAGGAACCCACCATGTTGAATTACCAGCAGCCCGACGCCCGTGGGCGCTTCGGCCCTGTCGACGGCCCCGCGATGGGCAACTACTACGGCGGCACCTTCGTCGCCGAGACATTGATTCACGCACTGCGTGAACTGGAAAACGTCTATGCGAAGTACCGCGACGACCCCGAGTTCGTGCGCGAGTTCAGGCATGAGCTGAAGCACTTTGTCGGGCGCCCGAGCCCCGTCTACCACGCTGCGCGCCTGAGCCGCGAGATCGGCGGCGCGCAGATCCACCTGAAGCGCGAAGACCTGAACCACACCGGCGCGCACAAGGTGAACAACACCATCGGGCAGGCGCTGCTGGCGCGCCGCATGGGCAAGCAGCGTGTCATCGCCGAAACCGGCGCCGGCCAGCATGGCGTGGCCACGGCCACCATCTGTGCGCGCTACGGCATGGAATGCGTGGTCTACATGGGCAGCGAAGACGTCAAGCGGCAAAGCCCCAACGTCTACCGCATGCACCTGCTGGGCGCGCGGGTGGTGCCGGTGGAAAGCGGCAGCAAGACGCTGAAGGACGCGCTGAACGAAGCGCTGCGCGACTGGGTGACGAACGTCGAAGACACGTTCTACATCATCGGTACCGTGGCCGGCCCGCACCCTTACCCGATGATGGTGCGCGACTTTCAAAGCGTCATCGGCAGCGAATGCCTGGTGCAGATGCCCGAGCAGATCGGCCGCCAGCCCGACGCCGTGATCGCCTGCGTCGGCGGTGGCAGCAACGCGATGGGCATGTTCTATCCCTACATCCCGCATGAAGGCACGCGCCTCATCGGTGTAGAGGCAGCGGGCGAGGGCATCGCCAGCGGCAAACACGCGGCCAGCCTTTCGGCAGGCACACCCGGCGTGCTGCACGGCAACCGCACGTACCTGTTGCAGGACGCCAACGGACAGATCACCGAAACACACAGCATCAGCGCGGGGCTGGACTACCCCGGCGTCGGCCCAGAACACGCGTACCTGAAAGACATCGGCCGCGCCGAATACGTGGCCATCGAGGACGGCGAGGCGCTGAGCGCCTTCCACCGCCTGTGCCGCACCGAGGGCATCATCCCGGCACTGGAAAGCAGCCATGCCGTGGCCTATGCGATGAAGCTGGCCGCCACCATGAAACCCGACCAGCACCTGCTCGTGAACCTGAGCGGCCGCGGCGACAAGGACATCGGCACCGTGGCTGATTTGACCGGCGCCGAGTTCTACTGCCGCCCCAGTTGTCGCGGGCAGAGCGTGAAAGGCGGGCAGCCATGAGCCGCATTCCTGCCACGCTCGCTGCACTGAAGGCCCAGGGCCGCACGGCGCTCATTCCCTACGTCACTGCCGGCGACCCCTACGCCGACCTCACGCCGCAGATCATGC
>JBBSCV010000048.1:0-15724 GCA_038249925.1 Burkholderiales bacterium | reverse complement strand
GGCGACATCCTCGTCTATTCAGCACAGGGCAGCATCGATGCCGGGCGCGGTGCCAAAACCTCGCTCAGCGCGCCGGCCCCGCAGCGCGTGCCCATCCTCGACGATCAGGGCAACCAGATCGGCGTGCAGGTCATCATCCCCGCCAGCGCCAGCGGCAGCGGCATCCAGACGCTCACCTCCGACCCCGACGGCCTGGGCCCGGCCGTGGAGCCGAAGGCCGGTGACATCTACCTCTTCGCCCCTGCCGGCAAGATCGACGCTGGCGAGGCCGGCATCCGCAGCAGCGGCAACATCCTCGTCAACGCGCAGGTGGTGCTGAATGCCAGCGACATCAAGGCCGCCGGCAGTTCACAAGGCGTGCCGCAGGTGCCCACGGGCAGCCTGGCCAGCACGCTGGCGGCGGCGGGCACCAACCCGCAGAACCCCGCCGCCGAAGACAAGGCCGCCAAGGCCGCCGAGCAGGCCGCCCGCCAGGCCGCCGCCACACGCCAGGCCCCCAAGCCCACCGTGCTGACCGTCGAAGTGCTGGGTTTCGGCGACAAGAACTGCAAGGAGGACGACCGCGAGTGTTTCGCGAAGTAGGCCATGCACGCTGCCGTTCCACTTCAACTTCCACTGCGCCCGCGCCTTGTTCAGCCGTTGCCGCCGCACCTGTCAACGCCACTGCCATCGCCGCTGCGCCTGTTGCACCTCATCCGCTCGGTAAACGCCGTCAACGGCGGCCCGGCCGAAGGGGTGCGCCAGACGGTGCTGTCGGCGCGCGCCCTGGGCCACTTCGGCGAGGTGCTGACGCTGGACGCGCCCGACGACGCCTGCGTGGCCGCCTTCCCTGCCACCACGCATGCCGTGGGCACCGGGCGCGGCAACTACGGCTGGAACCGCCGCCTCGACAGCTGGCTGCGCGACCGCGCTGCCGGCTACGACGCGCTGGTGGTGCACGGCCTGTGGCAGTACCACGGCGTGGCCGCACGGCGCGCGGCGCTGGCGGCACGGCGGCCGTATTACGTGTTCGCCCACGGCATGCTCGACCCCTGGTTCCGCCAGGCCCACCCGCTGAAACACGCCAAGAAGCAGCTCTATTGGCTGGCCGCCGAGCGCGCGGTGCTGCGTGACGCGCAGGCCGTGCTCTTTACCACCGAAGAAGAGTCGCGCCTGGCGCTGCGCACCTTCAAGCCCTACGCGGCGCGCCACGAAGTGCTGGGCTTCGGCCTGACGCTGGACGACGAGGCCCGGCAGGCCCGCGCCGAAGACTTTCTGCAGCAATACCCTGATTTGCAGGGGCGCAGGCTCTTGCTCTTCCTCGGCCGGCTGCATACCAAGAAGGGCTGCGACCTGCTCATCGACGCCTTTGCCGCGGTGGCGGTGCACCACCCGCAGCTGCACCTGGTGATGGCCGGCCCCGACAACGACGGCCTGATGACGACCCTCGCGCAACGCGCGCAACACCTGGGCGTGGCCTGCCGCATCACCTGGACCGGCATGCTGCAGGGCCGCGTGAAGTGGGGCGCGCTGCGCGCCGCCGAGGTCTTCGTGCTGCCTTCGCACCAGGAAAATTTCGGCATCGCGGTGGCCGAGGCGCTGGCGGTGGGCACGCCGGTCTTGATCTCGAACCAGGTCAACATCTGGCGCGAAATCGTGGCCGCTGACGCCGGCCTGGCCGAGGTGGACACGCTGGCCGGCACGCGCGCGCTGCTGTCGCGCTGGCTGGCACTGACGCCCCCCGCTCAGGCCGAGATGCGTGCAGCCGCACTGCGCTGCTTCGAGGCCCACTTCCGCATGGAGGTGTCGGTGCAACGCCTGCACACCCTGGTGGCGGCCACGCGCGCCTCAACAGCCGCCACTGTGGATTCACAGCCCTGCCACACAGCGCAGACAAAGTAACTGGTTTTGTCGTGCGCACCACCCCCGGGTTACCCATGAAGATTGCCTTAATTTTTCTCGTTCTGCTGCTGCAGGTGCTGGCCCAGCCGGCCTGGGCGCGCTGGAGCGAAGACTGGACGCAGCGCACCCGCATCACGCTGGACACCACGGCGCAAGGCGTGCCCATCACAGTAGCCACTGATAACGTGCCCGTGCTGGTGCGTCTGCACACCGGCAACTTTGCCTTTCTGGATGCGCGGGCTGACGGTGCCGACCTGCGCTTCATTGCCGGTGACGACAAGAGTCCGCTGAAGTTCCACATCGAACGTTTCGACGGCATCAACGAGCTGGCGTTTGTGTGGGTGCAGGTGCCGCGGGTGAATGCCGGCAGCAAGGCCGATTTCATCTGGCTCTACTACGGCAATGAAAAGGCCGTGCCTGCCGGTGATGCCAAAACCGCCTACGACGCACCGCAGGCCCTGGTTTACCACTTCGCCGATGGCGAGGCCACGCCGCAGGACGCCACCGCCAACGCGAACCACGCCCTGCGCATGACGGCGGCGCCGGTGTCGGCGGGCCTGGCTGGCGCCGCCATCGCTTTCGATGGCAAGGGCGAACTTGTGGTGGACGTCAAGCCCTCGCTGCGCGCCAGTGCTGCCGGCTTGACGGTGTCGATGTGGCTCAAACCCTCGGCGCTGGACGACGCCGTGCTGCTGCGCCAGACCGACGGCGCCAACCGCCTGGGCTTGCTGCTGCGAGGTGGCAACCTGGTGGTGGAAGCCGGCACGGGCGCTGGCAACACCACGTCCAGCCCCGGCAGCAAGTTGACGGCGGGCGTGTGGCAACACCTGGCCCTGGTGCTGGCGCCGAATGCCGGGCCGGCGGTGTACCTGAACGGCACGGAAGTGCTGAGCAGCACGGCCGCCGTGCCACCCATGGCCGGCCAGTGGGTCATTGGCAACGGCTACAAGGGTGAACTGGACGAACTGCAAATGGCCACCACAGCGCGCAGCGCCGCCTGGCTGCGCCTGGCCGCAGGCAGCCAGGGGCCCGACCAGAAACTGCTGGCCGTCGCCGCCGCAGAGGCGGGCACTGCCGCAGACGGCGGCTCCAACTACCTCACCGTACTGCTGGGTGCGGTGACGGTGGACGGCTGGATCGTCATCGCGATCTTGGGTGTGATGTTCGTGGTCAGCTTCTGGGTCATGATCAGCAAGGCCTTTCTGGTGCGCAGCCTGGCGCGCGAGAACGACCGTTTCATGAGCCAGTTCGCGGGCCTGATGGATGGCATCCAGCCTGGCCAGCCCGCTGTGGAGCGCCAACGCGCCGAGGCGGAAGTTTCGGCCCGCTATGGCGCTTCGCCGCTGTACCGGCTGTATGCCGCTGCGGTGGGTGAACTGCACGGCCGCTTCGATGCCCACAAGGTGGCCGGCCGCGAATTGCAGATCAGTGCAAGCACGCTCTCGGCCATCAAGGCCACCGTGGACGCGCGCCTGGTGCGCGAACTTCAGGGCCTCAACAGCAGGCTGGTGGTGTTGACGATATCGATTGCCGGCGGCCCCTTCCTGGGCCTGCTGGGCACGGTGATCGGCGTGATGATCACCTTCGCCGCCATCGCGGCCGCAGGCGATGTCAACGTCAACGCCATCGCACCCGGCATCGCCGCGGCGCTGGTGGCCACGGTGGCCGGCCTGGCCGTGGCCATTCCCTGCCTGTTTGGCTACAACTTCCTCACCAGCCGCATCGGCGAGATCACGGCCGACCTGCAGGCCTTTGTCGATGAGCTGGTCACTCGCATTGCTGAAAGGCACGCCGCATGAAGATGCAAGCCGCCAACAAGGCCTACGACGAGATCAACGTCGTGCCCATGCTGGATCTGAGTTATGTGCTGCTGGTCATCTTCATCATCATGACCACGGCCTCGGTGCAGGGCATCAAGGTCAACCTGCCCAAGGCCAGCGCCACGCCCAGCCTGGCCAAGCCACAGACCAAGGCCATCACCATCCGCGACGACGGCCAGATCTTTCTCGACACCTACCCCGTCACGCTGCAAGAGTTGGAAGTCCGCCTGCGCCAGCAGAAGGCCGTGAACCCCGATTTCCCGGTCGTCATCAAGGGGGACGCCAAGGTGAGTTACGAGAAGGTGGTGGACGTGCTTGACCTCATGGGCCAGCTCGACATCACGCAGCTCGGGCTGGTGACGCAGCGCCTGGTGAAGTAAGCCCGCCCGCCTCATGTCTGCCTCGGCTTTCGAAGCCCTGCCCACCGCGCGCACACCCTGGAAAGGGCGGCTCGTCGGTGGCGTGCTGGCAGCGCTGTTCCTGAGCGGACTGGCGTGGTTCATCTTCAACGCCGTCAACAGCGGGAAAAGCACACGCAAGCCCTCGGTGCAGCAGGTGGCCATCCTCAGGCAACCGCCGCCGCCGCCGCCCAAGCCGCCGCAGAAGCTGCCCGAGCCGCCCAAGATCAAGGAAGAAATCAAGATCGACGCGCCCAAGCCCGAGCCCACACCCGACAAGCCTGCCGACCCTGCACCGGCCGACAAACCGCTGGGCCTGGACGCCGACGGCAGCGCGGGCGCCGATGGCTTCGGCCTGGCGGCGAACAAGGGCGGGCGCGACATCACCACCATCGGCAGCAACAGCGGCGGTGGTGGTGGCAGTGGGCGTTACTTCACCGGCCTCTTGCAACGAAACTTCTTCGAGGCGCTGGCGCGCAACCGCAAGGCGCCGCTGGACGAGTTCAGCGTCATCGTGCGCGTGTGGATAGGCGACGACGGCCGTGTGCAGCGCGCGCGCATCGAAAACGGCACGGGCAATGTCGAGCTCGACAGGCTCATCGAGGCCACGCTGACCGAGATGTCGCCGCTGCGCGAGGTGCCCCCCAACAACCTGCGGCAGGTGCAATTGCGCCTGAACCGCCGCGCCTGAACGCAGACCCTTTTCGGACCTTCCTCATGACCCGTGTTTCCCTGGCTTCTCCCCGATTCGCGCCGCCGCGCCTGCGCGCGCTGGCCGTGGCTGCCGTTTGCGGCGTCATCTGCGCCACCCTGGCGCTGCCAGCGGCCGCCGACACCAGTGACATCGACCGCGTTCGCGCCACCACCACACGCTTGATCACGCAGCTGGTCGAGCAAGGCCTGCTCACGCGCGCACGCGCCGAACTGCTGCTGAAGGAACTGGAAACGCCGTCGCGGCCGGCAGCCAATGCTGCGAATGCCGCCGCAACGCCGGCAACAACGCCGGGCGCAGCACAACCTGCGCCGGTGCGTGTGCCCTTCATTCCCGAGTTTGTCCGTCAGCAATTGAAGGAAGAACTGCGCGGTGAACTGGCCTTGCAAGCCGCACGTGATGGCTGGGCCGGCCCCAACAGCGTGCCGGCCTGGGTGCGCGGCCTGCGCTTCGAGGGCGACCTGCGCAGCCGCTATCAGTTCGACAACTTCGACGATGCCAACGCACCAGCCATCAGCATCACCGAGACCAACCGCACACGCGCGCTGACCTTGGCCAACAGCACGGTGGACCGCCAGCGCCTGCGGGTGCGCGCCCGGTTGGGCGCCACCCTCGCGGTGGACGACAGCTGGGGCGGCGGCGTGCGCTTCACCACCGGCAGCAGCACCGACCCGCTGTCGTCGAACCAGACGCTGGGCAATTACGGCAACCGCTTCACCGCCAGCTTCGACCGCGCCTTCATACGCTGGCGCCAGGGCCAGAGCGCCAATGCCGTGCTGGGCCGCTTCGGCAACCCCTGGTTCGGTACCGATCTCGTCTGGGCCAACGACCTGTCTTTCGACGGCGTGGCCTTGCAATGGACACCCGAGCTGGGCCGCCTGGGGCGCGGCTTCCTGACCGTCGCCGCGATGCCGGTGCAGGAAGTCGAACTCGCCGCAGGCGACAAGTGGCTCTACGGCCTACAGGCCGGCGTCAGCTGGCCGGGAGCCGGCGCCATTTCAGGCCGCGTGGCGCTTTCCTACTACCACTACGCCAACATCAAGGGCCGGGCCAATGCGCCGTCGTCCAGCCTGCTCGACTACACCGCGCCGGCCTTTGCCCAGAAGGGCAACACCTACTTCAACATCTCGTCCGACCCGGCGCGCCCGCTGCTCGGGCTGGCGGCTGACTACCGCCTGCTCGGCCTCACGGGCAGCCTCGACCTGCGCACCTTCGGCGACAAGCGCCTCGTGCTGACCGCCGATGTGGTGAAGAATATCGGCTACAACGAAGCCGATGTCTCGGCGCGGCTGGGCCAGACGGTGGCAGCCGAGACCATGGGCTACCTGCTGCGCGCATCACTGGGCGACGCCGATGTCGATGCCGCGGGCAAGTGGCAGGTGTTCCTGGCCTACAAGTACGCCGAACGGGATGCCGTGCTGGACGCCTTCACCGACAGCGACCTGCGCGGCGGCGGCACCGACGTGAAAGGCACCACCCTGGGCGGCAGCTACGGCGTGGGCCGCAACAGCAGCCTCACCTTGCGTTGGCTGGGCGCCGACGCCATCAGCGGTGCGCCGCTGTCGCTGGACACGCTGCAGCTCGACCTGCTCGTCCGTTTCTGAACCCGCCCGGCGTCGCAGGAGAGCCCATGCCCTACCACCGCAATGCCGGCCTCAAGCTGGCCCTGTCCATTGTTCTGCCCATCGCCCTGGCCGCGCTGCTGGCCCCGGCCTGGGCGCAACAGGACGACCGCAGCGCCGAACGCGCCGCGCGCCGCCAGCAACAGCAACTGCAGCAGTTGCAGCAGCAGATGACGCAGACCCAAGCTGAAAATGCCAAGCTGGAAACAGACCGAGCCAGCTTCGAAAAGCAACTCGCCGAGCGCAATCGTGCCGCCAGCCGCGCCAATACCGCCGAGCGTGCCGCCGCCGAACGGCAGAATACGCTGGTAGCTGAAAAAGCCCAGTTGCAGGCGCGTGTGGCAGAACTGGAACAGGCCGCCATCACTCAGCGCGCCGACGCTGAAGCGGCGCTGGCGAAAAAGGACGGCGAACTGGCGCAGGCCGCGGCGGCCTTTCGCAGCCGGGGCGATGAGCGTGACCAGTGGCAGCAGCGGTTTGGTGAGCAGGCGCGCATGGTCACCGCTTGCAGCGACAAGAACGAGCGCCTGTTGAAGCTGAGCGCGGAGTTGCTGTCGCGCTGGCAAGACAAGGGCGTGATGGACTCCCTGAAGCAGCGCGAGCCGCTGCTGGGGCTGGGTGATGTGCAGATGTTCAATCTGGTCCAGGATTACCGTGACAAGACCGAGAACCAGAAGTTCGCGCCGAGGCTGGGCCGTGAGTGATTCGGCGCAGCAGTTCAGCGCCATGGCCGGGACCATGAAGCGGCGGGCAGCACGGCTGCTGGTGCTGGTGCCGGCGCTGGCGCTGGGCACGTTGGGCCTTGGCGGTTGTGCCGGGCTGGACTTGTCGGCGCTGCTGCGCGAGCGCGGCCCCTCGCCCGACACCGTGGCCGGTGGCGCCGCACCGCTGCCCTGGGGTGCGCCCCCTGGCAGTGCCGTGCCCGCTGCGGCTGCGGCCGCGCAAGACCCGGCCTACCGCATCGGCCCGGAAGATGGCCTGGAGATTTCGGTGTGGAAGGACGAAACCTTGAAGTCCACCGTGCTGGTGCGGCCCGACGGTGGCGTCTCGTTCCCGCTGGTGGGCGAGCTCGCGGTGGCCGGCCTCACGGCGACCCAGGTGCGCGATGAAATCGCGCGGCGCCTGGTGCGTTTCGTGCCGGATGCCGAGGTCACGGTGTCCGTCGTGCGCGTGGCCAGCTACCGCATCTACGTCATCGGGCGCGTCAACCGTCCGGGCGACTTTTCACTGGGCCGCACCATCGACGTGCTGCAGGCCCTGAGCCTGGCCGGCGGCATGACGCCCTTTGCCGATGACAGCGAGATCCGCATCATTCGTCGCGAAGGCGGCCGCCAGCTGTCCATTCCCTTCGACTACCGCCTGCTGCGCAAGGGCCGGCGCGAAGGTCTGGTACAGAACATCCAACTGCGCAGCGGAGACGTGGTGCTGGTGCCGTGAACTCGAGCACGGGCCGCCTGGGCTGGCTCTGCTTGGCGGCGGCGTCTCTACACGGCGCCGCCTTGGCTCAAGACTGGAGCGCGCTGTCCAGCACGCAAGCGCGGCTGCAACACGACAGCAACCCCGGTTTGAGCAGCCTGGCTGCGCGCGCGCTCACTACCCGGCAGCTCTCGGCACGCGGCGAGTTGACACGGCGCAGCGAGAGCGGCGAATCAGGCGCCGAGGCCGAGTTGATCCTCAGCAACGACAACGGGTCTGGCAGCACCACCACGGCTTTGGGCCGCGCGGCGCTGCGCCAGCGCTGGGCGATCGAACGCCACACCTGGCAGGCCGGCCTGAGTTACCGGCGCGACCGGCCGCTGGACGGCGCGGCCACGGCGGGTGCGGTGGCTCTGGGTCGCAATGAGCAGTCGGTGAGCGAGGCCAGCCTGTCGTGGTCGCACGCGCTCACCGAAAGGCTCACGGGCGAACTCTCGGGCGGCTACACCGAAACCCGGCCCGGTGCTGGTGGTGGTGCTGGTGCCGGTGCCGGCCTAGGCGTGGTTGCGCAGGACTACGCCGTCGGCACGGGCACAGCGGCGTTGCAGTACGCGTGGGACGAAACCAGCAGTCTCAGCGCCAGCCTCGGGCGCACACGGCAAAGCCTGGAGCGCAGTGACACGCGCATCACCATCGACAGCCTGCGCCTGGGCTGGGCCGCGGCGCTGTCGGAAGTGGCCTCGCTGAACGTTTCGCTGGCGCAATCGCGCACCGCGCAAGGCTTCACGCTGCGCGGCTTTGCCTGTCCGCTGCCGGTGCAGTTCTGCAACAGCAACATCGTGCCCTTCGTGCCCACCGAAACGCGGCTGAACACGCGCCGCGAACAACTGCAGTACAGCCTTGGCGGCAGCCTGCGCCTGGACCCGGTTTCTACGCTGACGGCCAGCGCCACCCGGGCGCTCACGCCCAGTTCGCTGGGCGTGAACCGCGAAGACCGCTGGGCCTTGAGCGTGAGCCGCAGTTGGTCCGAACGTTGGCGCGCCAGCCTGAGCGTGGACGCATCGCGCACAGCGCCCCCAGCGGGCACCACGCCATCGGCCCGGCTGCGCAGCCTGAGCCTGGATGCGAGCCTGAGTCTGAGCGAGCGGCTGACCCTGGCGCTGCAGGCCCAGGCCAGGCGCTATTCCGCTTCGGCCCCGCAATCAGGGGCCAGTTCGCGCGTGTTTTCCATCAGTTTGCAATATCTGGGTGCGACAGTACCCGGTTGGCGATAGGCCGCGCGGTGTTCGCGCGACCCTGACTGCCGTGCCTTGACGCGCACCCTGCCCACGATGTCCACACTCAGCGAAGAAGCCTCCCCCGCCTGGACCCACGCGCCCGATGAAGGCCGGCGTCTGGGCGACTACCTGGGCATCGTGCGCCGCCGCCGCCGCCTGCTGCTGGGCGTGCTGCTGCTGCTGCTGGCCCTGAGCACGGCCGTGACGGTGCTGTTGCCGGCGGTTTACCGCTCCACGGCCACCATCCTCATCAAAGAGCAGGAAATTCCGCAGGAGATGGTGCGCTCCACCGTCACCAGTTTCGCCGACGAGCGCATCCAGGTCATCAGCCAGCAAGTGATGACACGCGCCACGCTGCTGGAGCTGGTCGACCGCTACGGCCTCTACGGCAAGGCACGTGAACGCGAGACCAGCGAAGAGATCATCGACCGCATGCGGCGCGACATCCGTCTCACGCCCATCAGCGCCGAAGTGACCGACCGGCGCACGGGCTCGCCGGTGCGCTCCACCATCGCCTTCACCTTGAGCTACGACAGCGAAGTGGCGGCCAATGCGCAGAAAATCGCCAATGACCTGACCACCCTCTTCCTCAACGAGAACATCAAGAACCGCCAGCAGAAAGCGGCAGAGACGACCTCGTTCCTGGAAGAAGAGCTGGCGCGCGTCAGCCAGCACATCTCGGA
The DNA here is from genome assembly GCA_038249925.1 of Burkholderiales bacterium. Lineage (GTDB taxonomy): Bacteria > Pseudomonadota > Gammaproteobacteria > Burkholderiales > Burkholderiaceae_C > Rubrivivax. The sequence goes on along the minus strand of JBBSCV010000048.1, from coordinate 5,915 downwards.
GGTCGAGCAACAGCTGGCCGACTTCAAGCAGCGTTACCAGGGGCGCACGCCCGATCTGGCGTTGTCCAACGTCATGGCCAGCGAGCGCAGCCAACTTGAACTTCAGCGTGTCGAGCGCGAGCTCGCCTTCATGAACGACCGCCGCCTGCAAGTGCAGGCTCAGTTGCTGGAAACACGGCCGCAGGCGCCACTCGGCGGCGGGGGTGCGGCTTTGCTGGAACCCGACGACCGCCTGCGCGCGTTGCAACTGCAGCTGGGCACGGCACAGGCCCAGTACAGCGAAAGCCACCCCGATGTGCGCCGGCTGAAGCGCGAAATCGAGACCCTGCGCGGCCAGGTGGGGCAGGTGGGCGAACAAGCCGGCGCCGCTGACCGCGAACAAGACCTGCGCCGCCTGCAACTTGAACTGACCCAGCTGCGCCAGCGTTATGCCGAAGGCCACCCCGATGTGCAGCGCTTGCAGCGCACCTACAGCGCGCTGGAACAGATCGTGCGCGCCGACGCCGCCAACCCGGCCGCGCCACGCGCCGTGGCGCGGCCCGACAACCCGGTCTATCTGGCCCTGCGCACACAGGTCGACACCACGTCGGCGCAACTCGAGATGCTCGGAGCTGAACGTCGTGAACTGCAGCGGCGCATCACCGAGATGGGCGCGCGCGTTTCGCAGTCGCCCGACGTTGAACGCCAGTACCTGGAACTGGTGCGCGACCTGGAATCATCGCGGGCGCGTTTTCGCGAGCTGCGCGACAAGAGCATGCAGGCCCAGGTGGCCGAGCAGCTGGAACGCGGCCGCAAGGCCGAACGTTTCACCGTCATCGAGCCGCCCATCTTCCCTGAGCGCCCGCACCGGCCGAACCGTCAGCTCATCTTGGCCATGGGTGTGCTGCTGGCCCTGGTGGGTGCTGCACTCGCGGTGGCCCTGCGCGAAGCGCTCGACCAGACCGTCAGTGGTCCGCGCGACCTGGTGCGTGTGCTGCAGGTGCCGGTGCTGGCGGTGCTGCCGGTGCAGCCCTTGCCGATGTCGGCGCAGCGGCGCGGGCGCGTGCTGATCTTTTCGGCCCTCGGCCTGGCGCTGCTGCTGGCACTGGCAACGGCCGGCTTTCATTACTTCGTGATGCCGCTGGACGTGGCGGGCTTCGGCCTCTTGCGCCGGCTCGGGGGCTGAAGCCATGGCACCCGTACTGAAACCCTTGCGAGATGCATCGCTGGCCGCGGTGGACGCCGCGCCAGAAGTGGCCACTGCCGCAGGCAACGACATGAACACCACCAGCGGCCGCCTGAGCATCGACTACACCGCCACCCGCGTGGTGGCCGGCACGCTGGAGCGCCTGCAACGCACGCCGGGGGTGGTTCGGCCCGACCGCTCTGAACTGGCTGAAACCTTCAAGCGGCTGCGCAGCCAGTTGTTGCAGCGTTTGCAGGCCGACGGCCATTCGCTGCTGGCGGTGACCAGCCCGCGTGCCGTTGCGGGCAAATCGCTCACTGCGCTGAACCTGGCCCTCGCCGTGGCGGCCGAACTCGACCGCACGGTGCTGCTGGTGGACGCAGACCTGTCGGGCCAGGGGCTGCAAGCCATGCTCGGCCTGGCCGGTGCGCCGGGCCTGGGCGAGCACTTGAGCCAAGGTGTGGCGCTGGACGAACTTCTCGTCAACCCGGGCGTGCCGCGTTTCGTCTTCTTGCCGGGTGGCCACATCAGAGGCCACGGCTCGGCCGAACTGCTGGCCACGCGGGCCATGCAGAGCCTGGGGCAGGAGCTCAAGCAGCGTTATGCCGACCGCGTCGTCATCATCGACCTGCCGCCGCTGCTGGACACCGCGGATGCCTTGTCGCTGCTGCCGGTGGCCGACACGACGCTGCTGGTGGTGGAGGAGCACAGCACCTCGATAGCCGATGTCGAAGCCGCCAGCAGCCTGCTGGCGCCCTTCAACCTGGTGGGTTCGGTGTTGGCGCGCAAGCAACCCCAGACGACCGACACACCCTGGCGCTGGTGGCGGCGTTGGGGCCGGGGCTGAAATCGCCAGGGTTCGCCAGGGCTCGCGTGAACCGGCCTGAACCGGCCTTAACTGGCCTGGCTTGGCCTGCACCAGCCTGAACGGACTAGGCCGGTGGCAGCTTGAGGACATGGCGGGGTCATGCCCTGCCCTCAAGCTTGTGATGTCGATCACTCAACCCTGCGCCACGCTCGAAATTGCCCGCCATGAAACTGCTCGTGCTCAGCATGAATTTCAGCCCCGAGCTGACAGGCATCGGCAAGTATTCCGGTGAAATGGTGCAAGGTCTGGCGGCCCGCGGCCACGAGGTGGCGGTGGTCTGCGCGCCGCCGCACTACCCGGCCTGGCGTGTGGCCAGCGGCTATTCGGCACACCGCTACAGCGTGGACCGCAGCACACCCGGTGTCACGGTCTACCGCTGTCCGATCTGGGTGCCCGGCCGGCCGACCGGCGTCGGCCGGTTGTTGCATCAGTCCAGCTTTGCACTCGCTTGTCTGCCGGTACTGCTGTGGCTGGCGCTGCGCTGGCGGCCGGCGCTGTTGTTGGCGGTGGCACCGTCCACCTTCTGCGCGCCGCTGGCCTGGCTGGCCGCGCGCCTGGCCGGCGCCAAGGCTTGGCTGCACGTGCAAGACCTGGAGCTGGATGCCGCCTTCAATATGGGCCTGCTGCGCGGTCAGCGCTTGCAGCAGGCCTGCCGCGTGGCCGAGCGCGCTTTGCTGGGCAGCTTCGACCAGGTGTCAACGATCTCGCGCCGCATGCTGCGCCAGCTGGCCTGCAAAGGAGTGCTGCTGGAAAACACCAGTCTGCTGCCGAACTGGGTTGACCTGGCCGACGTCGACCCCGAGCGCCAGGCCGTGGCGGCTGCAGCGCTGCGGCACAGCCTGGCCATCAAACCGAGCCAGAAAGTGGTGCTTTTTTCCGGCACGATGAACCGCAAGCAAGGCCTCGGTGTGCTGGTGGAGGCCGCACGCCGGCTGCAGCACCGTGACGACGTGGTGATGCTGCTGTGCGGTGAGGGTGAAGTGCGCCCCCAATTGCAGGCGGCTGCGGCGGGCCTGCCGCAGGTGCGTTTTCTGGACCTGCGGCCAGCGCATGAGCTGGGCGCCCTGCTCACCCTGGCCGACGTGCACCTGCTGCCCCAGGTGCGTGGCGCCGCCGATCTGGTGCTGCCTTCCAAACTGGGTGGCATGCTCGCCAGCGGCCGCGCTGTGATTGCCGGCGTCGACCCGGGCAGCGAAATTGCTTGCCTGGTGCGTCACTGCGGCGTGCGCGTCGAGCCCGAATCGGCCGCAGGTTTTGCCGCGGCCATCGAGGCCCTGTGCGATGACGAGGCCGGCCGTTTGCAGATGGGCCGTGCGGCGCGCCGGTTGGCGCAAGCCCGCCTCGGCCGGCAGGCCGTGCTCGACGGGCTGGACGCCGAGTTGCAGGCGCTGGCAGGCACCCGGCCGCAGGCGGTGCTGCCACCGACCCGGGCCCAAGCCTGAGTGGCCCTCGGCTGAGCGTTGAACGGCGCTTCAGCGCAGCGTGAGCTTGCTGCCGCGCGAGCCGCTGGCACGCAGCTCGACGATGTCGCTCAAGCCCTGCAGTTCCCAGCGGTGCACGCCGCCCCATGACGACTCGTCGTTGTGATACAGAAAAGTGCGCCCGGCCGTCTGCACCAGCCACGGGCTGAAGGCGTTGCCGCTGCGGCCCGGCTCGGGTGCGGAGCTGTTGGCGTCGGACGCGTTTCTCAAGGTGCTGGGGCGGCCGAACTGGCCGACGAACAAGCCGTTGTCCAGAAAGTGCATGAACTGGTTGGCCTGGCCGACACGGCCACTGCCGAGGTCGGTATAGAACTCGCCGTGGTAGCCATAGACCACGGAACGATCCGCCGTCATGGCGACGTTGCCGCCGTACTCGATGCGGGGGTCGCTGGCGCGTGACTGGAAGCTGCCGCGGCCGTCCATCGGCCCACTCGGGCTGGCCACCCAGGCCCAGGCGCTGCCCTCCAGCGGCACAGCGCCGAGGTGGAAGCCTTCGTTGCTCACTCCGGCGTCGAAGCTCACTACCAGCCCGGACGCCGTCACGGGCCAGCGCGGACCCATCAGCCCCGTAAAGGTGCCCATGCGGTGGTGCGGTGTGCTCGTCGTCTTGGGCAGGCGTGCCAGCACAGTGGCCTGGGCGGCCCAGCGCGGTTCGCCCTGGCTCGAAAAGCCTTCGAGCCGGCGGCGTTGCACGAGCTGATGTTCGCCGTCGTCCAGCGCGTGGTGGAGGTCACCGCCTGGCTGCATCACCTCGGGCGATCTGGTGCCGGTTTCGGGCAGCAGGCGCAGCACTTCACGCACGCGGCCATCGGCGGCCAGTTCCACCAGCCAGGACACGCGGTTGACCGTCATCTGCGCGTAGGTGCGGCCGTTGCTCAGCGTGTGCACGGCCCGGAAGCCGCCCCAATGCTGGTTGGCCGCATGTTCATCGCGCAGCGCGGCGGGCAGGCTGGGCAGCCAGTTGCGCACCAGGCGCCAACCCAGGCCGCCCTGCGCGGTAAGTGCGGCGTCAACCTCGAACTCCATGAAGTTGGCGAACACACGCTGCGGGCGCTGGGTGTCCACCGCCGCCACGTAGGAAGCCGGCAACCAGGCCACCGAAGCCGACACGGTGCCGTCAGCGGCGAAGCGCTGCAGGCGGTTGTTGCAGGTGTCTGCCACCCAGATCTGGCCGGCGCCGTCCACCGCCAGGGCGGTGTGCTCCTGCGGCCCGCCACCGGTGAAACACAGGCGGTCGGCCGCCACCTCGCCGCTGGATTGCAAACCACCGCGCTGCCCCAGCACACGTTCGACGGCGCCGCTGCGGCCGTAGCGCCGCACCTGTTGCGCGCTGCCACCTTCAGCCACCCAGACACGCTCGCTGTCCTGCGGGTCGGCGGCCAGGGCCAGGGGCTGCTCCAGGCCTTCAAGGGCGGCGACCTGGCGGGCTTGCTGGCCGATGTCGGTGTAGCGCAGCACGCGGCCTTCGGCCAGCAACCACAGGTCACCGTCAGCACCCATCGCGAGCTGGTTGCGGCCCTGGCGCGCCAGCGGCGCGCTCCACTGCGCCAGCAGGGCGCCGCTATGTTTGTCATAGACGCGCACTTGTTGTTCAGCGGCATAGGCCACGGCCAGGAGCGGGCCGCTGCGCTGCACTGCCAGACCGGTGGGCATCGGCTCGCCCTCGGCGCGCCAGGCCAGCACGCTGTCGTATTGCTGGTCGGGGTAACAGCGCTGGGTGCCGGCCCAGGTGTTCAGGCACAGCGCCCGGCCTTGTGCAAACAGCACGGGCTTGCCACCCTGCAACTGCCGCGCAAACACGAAGCCCGCCTTGCTCAGGCCGCCTGTCTGCGCCATGTACAGGGCCACGCCGTCGCTGGCCACCAGGCCCACGCCGACGAAGGGGTCCATGTGCTGCACGGCCGGCGCCGGGCTTTGCGGGGCCGTGACGCGCAGCCCCGTCACGGCAGACTGCCCCTCGTTGTAGCCGAGGCCGATGTGCAGCTGTGCGCCGTCTGCCGCCAGGCTGGCGGGCGGCAGGAATGAACGAAAGGGCATGCTGCCGGCGCGCGCCGAGCTGTTGCCGACGGCACCTTGCCACTGGTACTTCACGTCGTGGTGGATGACACGCACCGTCACCTCGGCGGCAGAAGAGGTAGTGGCGGGGGCCAGGCTGCCGTCATCCAGCCGCAGGTCCCAGTTGCGCGCATGGCGCCCGGCGGGCAGGCGCTCGCCGCGCCACAGCGTGCGCAGCAGGCGGCCGTCGGCGGCGTAGACGCCGGCGCTGGTGCTACGCGACTGATCGAGATCGAAGCTGAAGTCCAGCGTGGTGGCCGCCGCGCCCGATGCTTCCAGGTTGCTCAAGCCAGCGCCCGGGTTGCCGACGCTGCCCAGGCTGGAGGCCGGCGCTGAGGCCGCCGGC
>JBBSCV010000047.1:0-15938 GCA_038249925.1 Burkholderiales bacterium | reverse complement strand
GCGGCATCGCGCCGGCCCTGCATCTCCACCGTGCCGGCCCTTAAACCGCGGTCGGACAACACCACGCGAAGCGGCACGCCGATGAGTTCCCAGTCGGCGAACATCGCGCCAGGACGTTCACCGCGGTCGTCCAGCACCACGTCCAGGCCCATGGCCACCAGGGTGTCGTGCAGCCTGTCGGCTTCAACCAGCACTTCGGGGCTGCGGTCGTAGCCGATGGGGCAGATGACCACCGCGAAAGGCGCCATCGACACCGGCCAGACCATGCCGCGCTCGTCGTGGTTCTGCTCGATCGCCGCCCCAAGAATGCGTGTCACACCGATGCCATAGCAGCCCATCTCGAAAGGCTGCGGCTTGCCGTTTTCATCGAGAAACTGTGCCTTCATCGGCTGGCTGTACTTCTTCGTTCCCAGGTAGAACACATGACCGACCTCGATGCCGCGCTGGATGGACAGCACGCCCTGGCCGTCGGGCGACGGGTCGCCCGCCACCACGTCACGGATGTCGGCCACGAGGTCGGGCTCTGGCAGATCGCGACCCCAATTCACGCCCGTGCAGTGGAAGTCGGCCTCGTTGGCACCGCAAACGAAGTCGGCCATGTTCGCCACGGTGCGGTCGGCCACCACTTTCACGGGCTTCTTCAGGTCGTCCGTCGAGAAGATCGGCCCCAGGTAGCCCGGCTTGCAGCCGAAATGCTCTTCGATTTCAGTGACGGTGGCGAAGCGGAAGCCGTCTTTCAGCCCCTCGACCTTGCCGACCTTCACTTCGTTCATGTTGTGGTCGCCGCGTATCAGCAGCAGCCAGACCGTGGTCTTGGTGATGTCGCCGGCCTCGTTCAAGGCGTCGGTGGCCAGCACCAGGCTCTTCACGGTGTGCTGCAGCGGCAGGCCCAGGAAAGTCGCCACGGCAGCACAGGTGCTGGCGCCCGGCGTCGGCGTCTTGCTCAAGCTCTGCGATGCTGCGGCCCGCTGGGACAGCAAGGGCACGGCTTCGGCCAGTTCGATGTTGGCCGCGTAATCGCTGGTGGGGCAGAAGACGATGGCGTCCTCACCGGTGTCGGCAATGACCTGGAACTCGTGCGAGGCATCACCGCCGATGGCGCCCGTGTCGGCGGCGACCGCGCGGTACTGCAAGCCGAAGCGGTCGAAGATGCGCCTATAGGCATCGAACATCACCTGGTAGCTCTTCAGCGCACCCGCCTTGTCGCGGTCGAAGGAATAGGCGTCCTTCATCGTGAACTCGCGCCCGCGCATCACGCCGAAGCGCGGGCGGCGCTCGTCGCGGAACTTGGTCTGGATATGGAAGAAGTTGCGCGGCAGTTGCTTGTAGCTGCGCAACTCTTGCCGGGCGATGTCGGTGATGACCTCTTCGCTGGTGGGCTGAATGACGAAGTCGCGCTCGTGCCGGTCTTTCACCCGCATCAGTTCAGGGCCATAGGCCTGGAAACGGCCGGTCTCTTGCCACAACTCGGCGGGCTGCACCACCGGCATCAGCAACTCCACCGCGCCGGCCCGCACCATCTCTTCACGGATGATGCCTTCGACCTTGCGAATGACGCGCAGGCCCATCGGCATGTAGCTGTAGATGCCCGCGCTCAAGCGCTTGATGAAGCCGGCGCGCATCATCAGCCTGTGGCTGGCAACTTCAGCGTCGGCCGGCGCTTCCTTCTGCGTGGAAATGAATGTGGCGGTGGCTTTCATGGGGCTCTGATGGGGGCGTTAGATCGGTGCAGTTCAAGGCACCTTCGCCGCTTCAGACGAGCCCCGAACGGCCCCACTCGACGCATGCGGGTTAGCGAGGGTTCGCGTGCTGCACAGCGCCGGTGCAATAATGAAAACAGTCACAAAATCGGGGTCTGATTATGCTCGACCGGGAAGGCTTCAGGCCCAACGTCGGCATCATCCTGCTGAACCCCAGGAACCAGGTTTTCTGGGGCAAGAGACTGCGCACACACTCGTGGCAGTTTCCGCAGGGCGGTATCAAGCACGGCGAGTCGCCTGAACAGGCCATGTTTCGCGAATTGCACGAAGAAGTGGGCCTGCTCTCCGAGCACGTGCAGATCGTTGCACGCACCCGCGACTGGTTGCGCTATGAAGTCCCCGAGCACTTCATCCGCAAGGATGCGCGTGGCCATTACCGCGGTCAGAAACAGATCTGGTTCCTGCTGCGCCTTCTGGGCCACGACAGCGATCTGAACCTGCGTGCCACCGACCATCCCGAGTTCGACGCCTGGCGCTGGAACGAGTACTGGGTGCCGCTCGAACTCGTCATCGAGTTCAAGCGCGGCGTCTACGAAATGGCACTGACGGAGTTGGCCCGGTATCTGCCGCGCATCAATCACCACAACCGCTACCTGCGTTCCGGCTTGCGTGTCCAGCGGCAAGCCCAGGATGGAAAAGCGCCCGCGCTGGCACAGGCCGACGCGCCTATGGAGCATGGCGCCCATCGCGGCCCGCCCGAGGCCGGGCCAGCCATCGACAACAAGTAGCCGCCGGCAGACCGCGACGAAGGGCAGTCAGACCAGAACGAGGTTGGTGCGGTGCACGAGTTCCGGCTCGTTGGCGTAGCCCAGCAGCATCTCGATCTGATGCGATGGCTTGCGCGCGATCAGCCGCGCCTCTGCCGAAGAGTAATTGGCCAGGCCGCGCGCCAGATCCTGGCCCGCCAGCGTGCGCAGCGCAATCACGTCGCCGCGAACGAAATCGCCCCGGACCTCGAGCACGCCTATGGGCAGCAAGCTCTTGCCGTCGTCACGCAGCTTGGCCGCGGCGCCATCATCGATGACCACCGCGCCGCGCAATTGCAGGTGGTCCACCATCCACCGCTTGCGCGCCGCAAGTTTGGGTGTACCCGCCACCAGCGCCGTGCCTATGCATTCGCCTTCGGCCAGCCGCAGCAGAACATCAGGCTCGCGACCCCACGCAATGACGGTGCTGGTGCCGCTGCCTGCAGCACGTTTGGCCGCCAGCACCTTCGTCAGCATGCCGCCGCGCCCAATGCCGGTGCCGGCACCGCCGGCCATGGCCTCCAGCGCTGCATCACCGGCCATGGCCTGGTCGATGAAGCGCGCAGCGGGGTGCTTGCGCGGGTCGGCGCTGAAGAGGCCACGCTGATCGGTGAGGATGACGTAGGCGTCGGCGTCCACCAGGTTGGCCACCAGCGCGCCCAGCGTGTCGTTGTCGCCGAAGCGGATCTCGTCGGTGACGACGGTGTCGTTTTCGTTGATGACCGGTATGACCTTCAACGACAACAAGGTCAGCAGCGTCGAACGGGCGTTGAGGTAACGCTCGCGGTCGGCCAGATCGGCATGCGTCAGCAGCACTTGCGCACTGGCCATGCCATGTTCGGACAGCCGCGCTTCGTACATCTGGGCCAGACCCATCTGGCCCACGGCGGCGGCGGCCTGCAGTTCACGCAGTTCCCGGGGGCGTTGCGCCCAGCCGAGGCGCTTCATGCCTTCAGCGATGGCACCGCTGGAGACCATCAGCAGTTCACGCCCGGTCGCCCCAAGTGCTGCCAACTGGCGCGCCCAGTTGCCGATGGCGGCTGCATCGACGCCGCGCCCTTCGTTGGTGACGAGGCTGGAGCCGACCTTGACAACGATGCGGCGAGCCCCGGAGAGCACGCTAGGCATCGGGTGCGGCAGGCGCAGCAGGCGCGACAGGGTCGATTGGCGGTGTGTCGGCGGTGGCGACGAAACGTTGGTCGGGCGCTGGCTTCTCGCGCTGCTCGGCCGCCACGTGCCCGTGGATGGCCTCCAGCAGCGGCTGCAGACCCTCGCGCGCCAGCGCAGAGATCGAAAATACCGGGCCCTTCCAGCGCAGGCGGCGAACGTAGTCTTTCACCCGCTGCGCGCGTTCGGCTTCGGGCACCATGTCCAGCTTGTTGAAGACCAGCCAGCGCGGCTTGGCATGCAACTTCGGGTCGTACTTCTTCAACTCGGCGACGATGGCCTTGGCCTGCTGCACCGGGTCGACACCTTCGTCGAAGGGCGCCGCATCGACGATGTGCAGCAAGAGGCGCGTGCGCTGCAGGTGGCGCAGGAATTGATGGCCGAGGCCAGCCCCTTCGGAGGCGCCTTCGATGAGGCCGGGGATGTCGGCCACCACGAAGCTGCGCTCCGGCCCGACGCGGACCACGCCCAGGTTGGGATGCAGCGTGGTGAAGGGATAGTCAGCGATCTTCGGCCGCGCGTTCGAGACGGCGGCGATGAAGGTGCTTTTGCCGGCATTCGGCATCCCGAGCAACCCGACGTCGGCCAGCACACGCAGCTCCAGCTGCAGCTTCTTGGCTTCGCCCGGCCAACCAGGCGTCTTCTGGCGCGGGCTGCGGTTCGTGCTGGTCTTGAAGTGCAGGTTGCCGAAGCCACCGTCACCGCCCTTGACCAGCAAGGCGCGCTGGCCGTGCTCCAGCAATTCGACCAGAAGCTCGCCGGTCTCGGCGTCTCGAATCATCGTGCCGACCGGCATGCGCAACTCGATTTCGGGCGATGCTGCACCGAACTGGTCGGAACCGCGTCCCTGCTCGCCATTCCTCGCTTCATGCCGACGCGCGTATCTGTAGTCGATGAGCGTGTTGATGTTGAGGTCGGCGACGGCCCACACGCTACCGCCGCGGCCGCCGTTGCCGCCGTTCGGGCCGCCGAAGGGAATGAACTTCTCGCGCCGGAAACTCACGCAGCCCGCGCCCCCGTTGCCGGCGGACACGTCGATCAAGGCTTCGTCGACGAATTTCATGGTGGGCCGATACTAACGAGGCGCTTCGCCAGGAGGGCGATGCGAACAATCAAAGAAAAAGCCCCGGCAGGCCGGGGCTTCGCTGTGGCGGCGGAAAACCGCCTCAGGCCGAGGTGACCGCTGGCGTAACGAACACCGTCTGACGGTTCAGTGCGCCCTTGATGTCGAACGAGACCGCGCCGTCGACCAACGCAAACAGCGTGTGGTCCTTGCCGATGCCGACGCCCACGCCCGGGTGGAACTTGGTGCCGCGCTGGCGGACGATGATCGAACCTGCGTGGACATGCTGGCCCCCGAAGGCCTTCACACCCAGCATCTTCGGCTTTGAATCGCGGCCGTTGCGGGTTGAGCCGCCGCCCTTTTTCTGTGCCATGCTCCCTGCCCCTTAGCCGTTGATCGAGCTGATGTGCAGCTCGGTGAAGGTCTGGCGGTGACCGCCATGCTTCTGATAATGCTTGCGGCGGCGCATCTTGAAAATGCGCACCTTGTCGTGCTTGCCCTGGGCCAACACCGTGGCCGTGACACTGGCACCCGCGACCCAGGGAGCGCCAACCTTCAAGTCCGCACCGCTGCCCACGGCCAACACCTGATCGATCACGACTTCCTGACCCACGTCCGCAGCTATCTGTTCTACCTTGATCTTCTCGCCAGCAGCAACCTTGTATTGTTTGCCACCGGTTTTTATGACCGCGTACATGTGGAGACCTTTCGAAGTAACCCTGCGCTGCCTTCATTCGGCCGCTGCAGGAGCACCGTATGGCAGCTCCAGCGCACTGCGCAGAGCCTTTGAGTATAGCATGCATGCCGTTGTCTCTCGCCTCTGACCGGGCGCTGCGCGCAGGCTTCCTATAATTCATGCTCGTGCCCGAAACAACCTCCCTCCCGCCCGTCATCGCGGACCCCGCCGCGAGTGCAATGCTGCGCGTGGATGCCGTTATCCGCGAGCGCCTGAGTTCGCGGGTTGCATTGATCGACCAGATTGCCGGCTACATCGTCGGCGCCGGCGGCAAACGTATCAGGCCGCGGCTGGTGCTGCTATTTTCAGAAGCACTGGGTTTCGAGGGCCCTGAACGCTATGAGCTGGCGGCGATCGTCGAGTTCATCCACACCGCCACGCTGCTGCACGACGACGTGGTGGACGAGTCCGCGCTGCGTCGCGGCCGTGCAACCGCCAACTCCATGTTCGGCAACGCGGCCAGCGTCCTGGTGGGTGATTTTCTGTACTCCCGCGCGTTCCAGATGATGGTTTCGGTGAACCGGATGCGGGTGCTGGATGTCCTGGCCGACGCCACCAACGTCATCGCCGAAGGCGAAGTGCTGCAACTGATGAACATGCACGACCCCGATCTGGCCGTGCAAGATTACCTTCAGGTCATCCGCTTCAAGACCGCCAAGCTCTTCGAGGCCAGTGCGCGTCTGGGCGCTGTCTTGGCCGGCGCCAGTGCAGATGTCGAAGAAGCCTGCGCCAGCTACGGACGTTCGCTCGGCACCGCCTTCCAGCTGGTTGACGACCTGCTCGATTACGAAGGCAACAGCGACGAATTGGGCAAGAACGTAGGCGACGACCTGCGTGAAGGTAAGCCGACACTTCCATTGCTGGTGGCCATGGAACGCGCTACCGAGCCAGAACTGGCACTGATTCGCCATGCCATCGAACATGGCGAGCTGGAGAAATTGCCAGAGATCCTCGCCATCGTGAAGCGCACGGGAGCGTTGGACGCCACAAGGGCCAGTGCCCGCGCAGAGTCTGAACAAGCCCAGGCGGCGCTGTCGGCCCTGCCGCCTTCGGCAGCGCGTGAGGCTCTGCTAGACTTGTCGGTTCGATCGGTGCACAGGTCGTCATGATGACGAATGAACGCTTCAATTCCCGCCCCGCGCGCCACGCGCGAGGGTCGAAGCGTTTCACCGAAGCGGGGTGTAGCTTAGCCTGGTAGAGCGCTACGTTCGGGACGTAGAGGCCGGAGGTTCGAATCCTCTCACCCCGACCAGCTTTCCGTACGAACTCACCCGACAACCAGCGCCTGATCGACCGATCACCCTCGTTTACACCCAGCGGTGATTCGACGATGATCCGACGGACATGCAGTCCCTGACCTGATCCTGATGGCCGCCGAGACCGTCGTCGAACCGCCACCGTCATCGCTTTCTGGCGTTGCCCGCGTGCTCGTCAACGCTGGCAAGCTGAACGCGAAGACGGCCGAGGAGCTGACAAAGTCAGCGCGTGAGCGAAAGTCGAGCTTTGTCTCAGCGCTGATCGGCGCTGGCTCTATCAAGTCCGACGAGCTGGCGCACACCTTGTCTGCCGCCCTGGCGCTGCCGTTGATCGACCTCAATGCGATCGACTTGCAGAAGCTGCCGCGCAACATCGTCGACGCCAAGATCGCCAGCCAGTACCAGTTGTTGGTGCTGGGCAAGCGCGGCAACCGGCTTTTCATCGGCGCCGCCGACCCCACCGACCAGGAAGCCGCCGAGCGCATCAAGTTCGCCACGCAGCTGACGCCGGAGTGGGTCATCGTCGAGCACGACAAGCTGCTGAAGCAGCTCGAGTCGCTGGGCGCCAGCGCGAACGAGCAGCTCGAAACTCTCGCCAGTGGCGACTTCGAGTTCGACGTCACGGACGAGGACCCGGCTGCTGCCGAGTCGGCCGAAGTCACGACAGATGTCGAAGACGCGCCAGTGGTCCGCTTTCTGCAGAAGATGCTGATCGACGCCATCAACATGCGCGCGTCCGACCTCCACTTCGAGCCCTACGAGTACACCTACCGCGTGCGCTTCCGCATCGACGGCGAATTGCGCGAGATCACGCAGCCGCCGGTGGCCATCAAGGAGAAGCTGGCCTCGCGCATCAAGGTCATCTCGCGCATGGACATCGCCGAGAAGCGGGTGCCGCAAGACGGCCGCATGAAGCTGAAGTTCGGCAGCAAGGCCATCGACTTTCGGGTCAGCACGCTGCCCACGCTGTTCGGCGAGAAGGTCGTCATCCGGATCCTCGACCCGTCCAGCGCCAAGCTGGGCATCGAGGCACTCGGGTACGAAAAGATCGAAAAAGACCGCCTGATGCAGTGCATCTTCAGGCCCTACGGCATGGTGCTGGTGACCGGGCCGACGGGCAGTGGCAAGACCGTTTCCCTCTACACCTGCCTGAACATCCTGAATCAGCCGGGCGTGAACATCGCCACCGTCGAAGACCCGGCGGAAATCAACCTTCCCGGCATCAACCAGGTCAACGTGAACGACCGCGCAGGCCTGACCTTCGCAGCAGCGCTGAAGTCGTTCTTGCGTCAGGACCCCGACATCATCATGGTGGGCGAAATTCGCGATCTGGAAACCGCCGACATCGCCATCAAGGCTGCGCAGACTGGGCACATGGTGATGAGCACACTGCACACCAACGACGCGCCGACAACACTGACCCGCTTGCTGAACATGGGTGTGGCGCCGTTCAACATTGCGTCCAGCGTGTTGCTCATCACCGCACAACGGCTGGCTCGCAAGCTTTGTGAGAATTGCAAGAAGCCGGCGGACTACCCGCGTGAATCCATGCTGAAGGCCGGCTTCAAACCCGAAGACCTGGATGGCAACTGGAAGCCTTACCGCGCAGTCGGCTGCGCTTCTTGCAACAACGGTTACAAAGGACGGGTCGGCATCTACCAGGTGATGCCGATAACTGAGGCGATACAACGCATCATCCTGTCCGAAGGCACAGCGCTCGACATCGCCAAGCAGGCCGAATCCGAGGGTGTGCGTGATCTGCGCCAGTCCGGGCTCATCAAGGTCCGGGTTGGCGTCACCACCCTCGAGGAAGTGATCACGGTCACCAACGAGTGACGCCCAAAGTGACGCCTCCGTTTCCTTCAATCTGAGACCCAGCGCAGCACCCATGGCCACAGCAGCAGTCGGAAAAGCCCCCAAGGAAGTCATCTTCGAGTGGGAAGGCAAAGACCGCAATGGAAAGATCGTGCGCGGTGAAATGCGCGCAGGCGGCCAGTCTGTCGTCAGCGCGAGCCTGCGGCGCCAGGGCATCCTCGTCAACAAGGTCAAGCAACGCCGCATCAGCGGCGGCAGGAGCATCAAGCAGAAGGACATCGCCATCTTCACGCGCCAGCTGGCGACGATGATGAAGGCCGGCGTGCCGCTGTTGCAGAGCTTCGACATCGTGGCGCGCGGCAGCACCAACCCGCGCATGACCAAGCTGCTGAACGACATCCGCGGCGATGTCGAAACAGGCACCAGCCTGAGTTCGGCCTTCCGCAAGCACCCGCTGCACTTCGACGCCCTGTACTGCAACCTGGTGGAAGCGGGTGAAGCGGGCGGCATTCTCGAACAACTGCTCGACCGCCTGGCCATCTACCAAGAGAAGACCATGGCCATCAAGAGCAAGATCAAGTCAGCGCTGATGTACCCCATCGCGGTGATCATCGTTGCCTTCGTGGTGCTGACCGTGATCATGATCTTCGTCATTCCGGCCTTCGAGGATGTCTTCAAGTCCTTCGGCGGCGAGCTGCCCGGCCCGACGCTCGTGGTCATCGCGATGTCGAAATTCTTCGTGGCCTGGTGGTGGCTGATGCTGATTTTGGGCGGCGGCGGCCTGTACTTCTTCTTCCAGACCTGGAAGCGCTCAGAGAAGATGCAGATGGCCATGGACCGCCTCATGCTGCGCATTCCGGTATTCGGCGAACTGATCAACAAGTCGGTCATCGCGCGCTGGACACGGACCCTGGCCACGATGTTTGCCGCCGGCGTGCCGCTGGTCGAAGCGCTTGACTCGGTAGGCGGTGCCTCGGGCAACGCGGTGTATGCCTTGGCCACCGAGCAGATCCAGAAGGATGTCTCCACCGGCTCGGCGCTGACCACTTCTATGACCACCACAGGCGTCTTCCCGACCATGGTGCTGCAGATGGCGGCCATTGGCGAGGAGTCGGGGTCGCTCGACCACATGCTCAGCAAGTGCGCCGAGTTCTACGAGGACGAGGTCGACGAGATGGTCAAGGGCCTGTCCAGCTTGATGGAGCCTTTCATCATCGTCATCCTGGGCACCTTGATCGGCGGCATCGTGGTTTCGATGTACCTGCCCATCTTCAAGCTGGGCGCGGTTGTCTGACGTGGCGGGCTGGCTCGACGGCCTGCCGCTCGACCTGCTGCTTTCGCCCGCCGTGCTGGCGGTGCTGGGGCTCGTTGTTGGCAGCTTCCTGAACGTGGTGGTACACCGGGTGCCGCTGATGCTGGAGCGCCAATGGTGGGGCGACGTGGCCGCGCAACTGGGTGACAGCGAATCGTTCCAGCGCGTCTTCGGAAGCAACGCGCCTGAACGCCTGGTATTGGCCTCGGGTGGGCTGGAAAAAGCCATTGCCGGCCTGCAGCCATTGGGGCTTGCGCGTCCGGCATCGCGCTGCCCGTCCTGCGGCCACCGCATTCGCTGGCATCAGAACATTCCGTTGCTGAGCTGGCTGTTTCTGCGTGGCAAGTGTTCAGCCTGCGGCACACGCATTTCGCTGCGCTACCCGCTGGTTGAACTGGGCACAGCCGCGCTCTTCGCAGCGGCCGCGTGGCGCTTCGGCGCGCAACCGGCCACGCTGATGTGGTGCGCCGTGCTGGCCGTGCTGCTGGCGCTGACGCTCATCGACTGGGACACCACCGTGCTGCCCGACAGCATGACGCTGCCGCTGCTGTGGGCCGGCCTGCTGGCTGCGGCGTTCGGCTGGTTGCCCGAGCTGCCGTTGTTGCAGTCTTTGTATGGCGCGGTGGCCGGCTACCTGTCGCTCTATCTTGTCTACGTCTTCTTCAAGCTCGTCACCGGCAAGGAAGGCATGGGCTTTGGCGACTTCAAACTGCTCGCAGCGCTGGGCGCCTGGCTCGGATGGCAAGCCATCCTGCCCATCGTCTTGATGGCTTCCGTGCTGGGCGCTGCCGTCGGACTGGTGATGAAGGCCAGCGGCTCGCTTCGGCAGGGGCGCTTCGTGCCCTTCGGTCCTTTTCTGGCGGGCGGCGGAGTGGTGGTGATGCTTGCCGGCCTGCCCACGGTGCTGGGATGGATAGGCCAGGCCTGAGACGCACGCCCGGCACAGCATTCGCGCTGGGCCTGACGGGCGGCATCGGCAGCGGCAAGAGCACCGTCGCCTCGGCCTTCGTCAGCCTGGGCGCGCATCTGGTGGACACGGACGCCATCGCGAGGGCGCTGACGCAGGCCGACGGCGCCGCAATGCCGGCCTTGCGAGCCGCTTTCGGGCCGCAGGCGCTGGCGGCCGATGGCGCGCTCGACCGCGAGCACATGCGCCAGCTGGCTTTCAGCGACAGCGGCGCCAAGCGCAGGCTCGAAGCCATCCTGCACCCGCTCATCGGCGATGAGGCGCGGCGCCAGGCCGCACTGGCCGGGGCCCGGCCAGTGGTGTTCGATGTACCGCTGCTGGCTGAATCCATGCAATGGCGCGGGCGTGTGGACCGCGTGGTGGTGGTCGACTGCCCTGAAAGCACCCAGGTGGCGCGCGTCGCCCAGCGCCCAGGCTGGAACGAAGACGCCGCGCGCAGCGTCGTCGCGCACCAGGCCAGCCGTGCTGCGCGGCGGGCTATTGCAGACGCGGTGATCTACAACGACGGCATCGACTTGCCCGCTCTGCACGCCGAAGTGGCCATGCTTTGGCGAGCCTGGACGGGGCTTCCTACGGTGTGAAACGCGAAGCGTGTGGAACAATCCCGTGCGTTCTGCCTCACATCCCTTCAGTTGCCAGCCCCCGAGCCCGCCTTGGTCCTGTACGAGTACCCGTTCAACGAAGGCATTCGCACCATGTTGCGGCTCGAACATCTGTTCGATCGCCTCGGGCAACTGGTGGTGCGGGAGACGCCGGTAGACCATCACTTCGCGTTGGCCACGCTGTTCGAGATCATGGACGTGGCCTCGCGCGCCGACCTCAAGAGCGACGTGCTGAAAGAGATGGACCGCCACCGCGGCCTGCTGCAAGGTTTTCGCGGTCATCCCGGCATCAGTGAGGCGGCTCTGGATGAGGTGGTGGGCCGCATCGAGCACGCCTACGACGGCCTCAACCAACTGCAGGGCAAGGCCGGGCACACACTGGCCAGCAACGACTGGCTGATGAGCATCCGCAGCCGCATCAACATCCCTGGCGGCACCTGCGAGTTCGACCTGCCCGCCTACTACGCCTGGCAGCAAAACCGCCCCGAGCGCCGCCGTGCCGACCTGAACGGCTGGATTTCGACGCTGACGCCGTTGGCCGAAGCCCTGCAGGTGCTGCTGGGCCTGCTGCGTGACAGCGGCACCCCGCAACGCATGGTGGCCACCGGCGGGCAGTACCAGCAGAGCCTGCCCCAGGGCAAGTCCTACCACCTGCTGCGCGTGCGCTTGCCACCCGACACCGGCTTGGTGCCCGAAATCAGCGGCCACCGGCTGATGGTGTCCATACGCTTCATGCGGCCTGACGCCGAAGGCCGGTTGCGCAACAGTGGCGCCGACACGGCGTTCGAGATGTCTTTGTGCGCTTGACGCGGCAACCGCCGCAGTGCCCCGCATGAGCAACAAGGCCGACAAGCCCGCGCCCCGCACCGTGCCCTGCCCCGGTTGCCGAGGGCCATCGGTCTACGCAGAAAGCAACCGCTGGCGCCCCTTTTGCAGCGAACGCTGTCGCAGCGTGGATCTCGGTGCCTGGGCCAGCGAGCGTTTTCGCGTGCCGGCCGCAACCCCACCGGGCGAGGACGACGCGGCGCCGGGCACGCACTGAAGCCTCATGAGCCGGCCGCCGGCGTACGGGCATTCCTCGATGAGTTCGCCGTCAGGCCCCACGACAGCAGAGGGCTTGAAGTGTCACGAACGGCCCCTATAATCTGGTTGTTAGCACTCACCAGAGATGAGTGCTAACGATTGACCGGTTGTTGAGTCACCGTCGATCTCCGCATGTCAGCGAGCGCTGACTCAGTCAACGCACCGCTATGTGCCTACCCAGTCCCCCGAAGGAGATGCTATGAAACTTCGTCCGTTGCACGATCGCGTGATCGTCAAGCGCCTGGAACAAGAAACCAAAACTGCTTCCGGCATCGTCATTCCCGACAACGTCGCCGAAAAGCCCGACCAGGGCGAAGTGCTGGCCGTCGGCCCCGGCAAGCGCAACGACAAGGGTGATTTCATCGTCCTGAACTGCAAGGTCGGCGACCGCGTGCTGTTCGGCAAGTACAGCGGCCAGACCGTCAAGGTCGACGGCGACGAACTGCTGGTGATGCGCGAAGAAGACCTGTTCGCGGTGGTCGAGAAGTAACTTCTTCTCCCACGCACGAACCCCCCACTGAATTGAATCGGAGATAAACAACATGGCAGCAAAAGACGTCATTTTTGGCGCTGACGCCCGTCACCGCATGGTCGAAGGCGTGAACATCCTGGCCAATGCGGTCAAGGTCACGCTCGGTCCCAAGGGCCGCAACGTCGTGCTCGAGCGTTCGTTCGGCGCCCCCACCGTCACCAAGGACGGTGTCTCGGTGGCCAAGGAAATCGAGCTGAAGGACAAGCTCCAGAACATGGGCGCGCAGATGGTCAAGGAAGTTGCTTCCAAGACCAGCGACAACGCCGGTGACGGCACCACCACCGCTACCGTGCTGGCGCAATCGATCATCCGCGAAGGCATGAAGTTCGTTGCCGCCGGCATGAACCCGATGGACCTGAAGCGCGGCATCGACAGGGCCGTCACGGCCCTGGTCGCCGAGCTGAAGAAGTCGTCCAAGGCGACGACGACCAGCAAGGAAATCAGCCAGGTCGGCAGCATCAGCGCCAACAGCGACGAGTCCATCGGCGAGATCATCGCCAAGGCGATGGACAAGGTCGGCAAGGAAGGCGTCATCACCGTCGAAGACGGCAAGAGCCTGGACAACGAACTCGACATCGTCGAAGGCATGCAGTTCGACCGCGGCTATCTGTCGCCCTACTTCATCAACAACCCCGAGAAGCAGAGCGCCACGCTGGACAACCCGTTCGTGCTGCTCTACGACAAGAAGATCAGCAACATCCGCGACCTGCTGCCCGTGCTGGAGCAAGTCGCCAAGAGCGGCCGTCCGCTGCTGATCATTGCCGAAGAAGTTGAAGGCGAAGCGCTCGCCACGCTGGTGGTCAACACCATCCGCGGCATCCTGAAGGTCGTCGCCGTCAAGGCGCCGGGCTTCGGCGACCGTCGCAAGGCCATGCTGGAAGACATCGCCATCCTGACCGGCGGCAAGGTCATCGCCGAAGAAGTGGGCCTGACGCTGGAGAAGGTCACGCTGGCTGATCTGGGCCAGGCCAAGCGCGTCGAAGTGGGCAAGGAAAACACCACCCTGATCGACGGCAACGGCGCTGCTGGCGACATCGAAGCCCGCGTCAAGATGATTCGCGTGCAGATCGAAGAAGCCACCAGCGACTACGACCGCGAGAAGCTGCAAGAGCGCGTGGCCAAGCTGGCCGGCGGTGTCGCCGTCATCAAGGTCGGTGCTGCCACCGAAGTCGAGATGAAGGAAAAGAAGGCCCGCGTCGAAGACGCCCTGCACGCCACGCGTGCGGCGGTGGAAGAAGGCATCGTGGCCGGTGGCGGCGTGGCCCTGCTGCGCGCCCGTCAGTCGGCTGGCACCATCAAGGGTGACAACAGCGACCAGGAAGCCGGCATCAAGATCGTGATGCGCGCGGTGGAAGAGCCGATGCGCATCATCGTCCAAAACGCCGGTGAAGAGCCGAGCGTGGTGGTCAATGCGGTGCTGGCCGGCAAGGGCAACTACGGTTACAACGCCGCCAATGGCACCTACGGCGACATGATCGAGATGGGCATCCTGGACCCGACGAAGGTCACGCGCACCGCGCTGCAGAACGCTGCTTCGGTGGCCAGCCTGATGCTGACCACGGAAGCCATGGTTGCCGAAGCGCCGAAGGACGAATCCGGCGCCGGCGGCATGGGCGGTGGCATGGGTGGCATGGGCGGCATGGGCGGCATGGACATGTAAGCCCAGCTTTCGCAGGCCCGCACCTTCCGGTGCAGGCTTGCGACACCCGCCACGTGCTCTTGAAGCAAGTGCGGCAGACATCAAGGCCTGCGGGGTTTCTGCAGGCCTTTTCCATTGATGGGCACGATGCAGCAGCGGGGATAATCCGGTGATGGTTTCCCGGCCCCTTTCGCCAGCCATGCAGCAATACGTTGCCGACGAATTGCTGCGCGCGCCTCTGTTGTTTGATCAGCTGCTCGACGGCACGCTCGATTTCGCCCGCAAGAGCCTGGCCACGATGGCACCGCACCAGCGCTCCATCGTCGGCGACCTGATGCAGGCCCTGCTGTCGCAACGCAGCCGGCTGGGCGACTACTTCATTCGTTCGCTGCAGGAACAGGTGGGCACCGGTCTCGAGCGCCAGTCGCCCAAGGCCAAAGCCGGTGGCCAGGCCAAGGGCCTGTCGCTGGCGCTGGTGGACGAAGAAGTGGTGGCGATGGATGTGGAGCTGTCGCACATCATCGAAGGCATCAACAGCACGGCCGAATACGAACTGCGCGAATTGCAGACCTACCTATCGGCGCTGGTCGGCGACATGGACGTCAGCGTCGACCACAACCCCTTTCGTGCCGAGACCTTCGCGCGTGCAGTGTGGGCAGCCGCCCAGGCATTGCCGCTGTCGCGCGGGCACCAGCTGGCCTTCATGCGCTATGCCGGCACGCCGCTGGCGCAGCTGCTTCGCACCGCCTTTGCCGCTTCCACATCGCGGCTGGAATCGATGGGGGTGGAACCTGCTGCGCACCGCACGCTGATCCTGCCCTCGGGTTCGCGGCGCGGCTCGCGCAACAACGAGACCACGTTCAGCCCGGACCTGTACCGCATGCGCGACAGCATGCCTGCGCCATTGGACACGCCGCTCAGCTACGACGGTCAGAGAAAGCAGGCCGCACCGCCAGCGCCGGCTGCGAAGGGCGGGGTGCCGTCAGGCGGAATGCCTACCCGCGGCGCGCGGGCCGAGCATTGGTCGGAGATTGCGCGCAGCACCACCAACCGCGTCGACCGTCAGTCGATCGAACTTGTCAGCCGCTTGTTCGAAGCGATGCTGACCGACGACCGCGTGCCCGATGACGTGAGCATGATCATTTCTCGTCTTCAAGGCCCTGCCATGCGCCTGGCGCTGCGCGACGCCGGCATGCTGGACCAGGACAAGCACCCGCTGTGGCGCTTCATCAGCCGCTTGTGCTTCGAGTGCGAGATGGC
>JBBSCV010000046.1:0-15954 GCA_038249925.1 Burkholderiales bacterium | reverse complement strand
GGCACCGGCTTCGGCACCCACGGCCACCGCGACATGGAGATCGTCACCTACGTGCTCGAAGGCGCGCTGGCGCACAAGGACAGCATGGGCAATGGCGAAGCAGGCGCCCAGAACTCGGGCGTGATCCTCCCCGGCGACGTGCAGCGCATGAGCGCAGGCACGGGCGTGCGCCACAGCGAATTCAACCATGCGGCCGACGCCACCACGCACTTGCTGCAGATCTGGGTGCTGCCGGAGCGGACAGGCATCGCGCCTGACTACGAGCAGAAGCACTTCGACGCGGCCAGCAAGCGCGGCCGGCTCGTCACCGTGGCTTCGCGCGCGGGCGCGAACCAGGACCCCGGCTCGGTGACCATTCATGCCGACGCGGCCATACGCGCCGGGCTCTTCACGGGCGATGAGCGAGCCGAGCTCGCACTGGACCCGCAGCGCATCACCTACGTGCACCTGGTGCGCGGCAGCCTGCGCGTGAACGAGCGACAGCTGCAGGGCGGCGACGCTGCGCGGCTGGAGCAGGAAACCCGGCTCGTGCTCGAAGGCGGGGACGACGCCGAAGTGCTGGTCTTCGACCTCGCGGCCTGATGGCACCTCGACCCTAGCCGAACGCTGCTCGGACTGAGCGATGATGCGAGGGGACGGTCCCCCAACTGCTTTCGGAGTCTTTATGAAATCCCCGCAACGTCGACGCCTGCTGTCCACCCTCTCTTGCGCGCTGCTGGCCACCGCTTTCGCGGCCCTGGCAGGCCCCGCATGGGCGCAGGGCAAGACGGTCAAGATCCTGGTCGGCTTTCCTGCCGGCGGTGGCACCGACGCCATCGCCAGAACACTGGCCGAGAAGCTGAAGGACGAGCTGGGTGTCACTGTCATCGTCGAGAACAAACCCGGGGCCGGCGGTCAGCTGGCGGCGCAGGCCTTGAAGGCCGCGCCAGCGGATGGCAGCACTTTTTTCATCAGCCACGACCACACCATCAGCGTGCTGCCGCTGGTGTCCAAGACCCCGGGCTTCGACCCTGCCAAGGACTTCGTTCCGGTGGCCGGCTTCGCCAGCTTCGTCAACGCCTTTGCCGTCTCGCCCGGCACGCCGGCCAAGAGCCTGGCCGAGTACGTGGCGTGGATTCGGGGCGCGGGGCAGGGCAAGGGCGTGGTGGGCGTGCCGGCACCGGCATCGACGCCCGAGTTCATGGTCAAGCTGCTGGGCAGCCAGTACAAGCTGGACCTGGTGCCCGCGCCCTACCGCGGCAGCGCGCCGATGCTGGGCGACATGCTGGGCAACCAGATCAACGCCGGCATCGGCTCGGTGCCTGATTTCATCGACAACCACAAGGCCGGCCGCATTCGCATGTTGGCGGTGGGTGGCAATGCGCGCCAGGCCACGCTGCCCGATGTGCCCACGCTGGCTGAGTTGGGCATCGCCGGCTTCGAGGACCTGCCCTACTACGGCTTTTTCGCACCGGCCGGCACGCCCAAGGCGGCGCTGGACCACTTCTCGGCGGCGCTGGCCAAGGTCATCGCCCAGCCCGACGTGAAGGCGCGGCTGACGGCACTGGGTCTGGCGGTCGAATTCATGGATGCAGGTGCGCTGGCCGCGCGCGAGAAGACCTACTCGAAAAGCTGGGCCGAGATCATCCGCAAGAGCGGCTTCACGCCGCTGTAGCAGCGCTTCATCGCGGCGGCGGTTCTTCGCGCATCAGCGCCCAGGCCGCCAGCAGGCCGAAGCCCACGTTCAGCAGCGCCACGCCGCCCAGCAACAGCAGGCCCAGCGTGTTCAGCGGCAGCGCGCGCATGGCGTAGGTGCACACCGATGAGAGGACGTTGAAGAGCAGCATCTGCCAGAACAGCAGTCGGTGGGGCTGCCAAAGGCGCGAGAGTTTCATGGGCGGCGAGATTACCGCAGCCGGTTTCGCACCGGCGCCGTTCACGCCACGCGGCCGAACCACCACACGGACAGTCCCGCAGCCAGCACCGCCAGCAGCGCGCCCAGGGCAGCGAAGAGCGCGGTGATCTCGGTTTCCTTGCGTTCCACCACCATGCGCGAGCTCAAGCTCTCGTAGACCTTCTTCAGGTCTTCGGCGGTGCCGGCGTAGAAGTACTCGCCGTGGGTCAGCACAGAGATGTTCTTCAGCGTCTCTTCGTCGAGCCGCACGCGCATGCTCCAGCCCTCGAAGCCGATGATCTCGCCGCTGGTGGTGCCGATGCCCACGGTGTAGACGCGGATGCCGCGTTCGGCGGCCATCTTGGCGGCGTCCAGCGGGTCGGGGCCGGTGGTGCGCTGGCCGTCGGTCAGCATGATGATCGCCGCCGAGTTGTAGGAGCCTGCTTCCACCGGCGTGAAAGGCTTGGTTTCCTTCTTCGCGATGCTGTTGCTGTTGCCGCCGCTGTTGCCCGAATTGCCGCTTGCGCCGGGAAAGTTGCGCTGCCCGGTGACGTGCTGGATCTCGATGCCGTCTTCAGGAAACAACGTGGCCAGGCTCAGGATCACGCCGCTGCCGGTGGCGGTGCCCCGCTGCAGCTGGAATCGGTCGATGGCCTTGAGCACGTCTTCCCGGCTGTCGGTAGGCGCCTGCACCACGGCGGCGGTGCCTGCAAAGGAAACCACGCCGACCCGCACCTCGCGCGGCAGGTTGTTGACGAAGGCCTTGGCCGCTTCCTGGCTGGCCACCAGGCGGTTGGGCTTCACGTCTTCGGCGCGCATGCTGCCCGAGACATCCATCGCCAGAATGATGGTACGTTCAGCCAGCGGCAGCGTCAGCGTGGCCGTGGGCCGCGCCACCGCCAGCAGCAGCGCCGCCAGCGCCAGCAGCAAAAGCATGGGCGGCACATGACGGCGCCAGCCGGGCCCGGCGCCGGCGGCCAACTTGGCAATGTTGACGCTGGCCAGACGCACCGTGGTCCTGCGCTTGCGCTTCAGCATCCACAGGTAGAGCAGCACCAGCAGCGGCAGCAGTGCCAGCAGCCACAGCATCTTGGGCCAGAAAAAACTCATGGCGTGGCCTCTGTCATCAGGGCTGCGCGACGCAGCGTGCTCGGGAAACGCAAAGGCGACTTGGCCCGCGCGCGTTGCTTGCGCAGGTCGGTGAAACGCATCAGGGTGTCCAGCAGGTCGTCGTCGGTGGCCAGTTCCAGCACGTCGGCGCCACTTGTCGCGAGGCTATGCAGCAAGGTCGCCTCCTGCTCTTCGGCCAGCGCCGCGTAACGTTCGCGGAAGTTCGGGTCGCTGGCATCCACGAACAGTTGCTCCCCGGTTTCGGCGTCCTCCAGCGTCACGAGGCCGACATCGGGCAAGTCCATCTCGAGCGGGTCCCACAGGCGCACGGCCACCACGTCGTGGCGGCGCGCCAGGCGCGACAGCGCGGGCAGCCAGCCTGGCTGGCTGATGAAGTCGGACACCACGAACACCAGGCTGCGCCGCTTGAGAGTGGCCTCTGCGGCCTGCAGCAAGTCGGCCAACGCGGTGCCGCTTTGCTGGCCGCGTTTGACCTTGGCTTGCGGGGCACGCATGCGCTGCAGCAGTTCCAGCACATGCATTCGGCTGGCGCGCGGCGGCAGCATGCCGAACACACGGGGACCTTCGGCGTTGGCCGGGTTGCCGTAGAGCAGGGCGCCGACCCGGTTGCCATGGCGCGTGATCACTCGTGCCAGCGTGGCCACGAAGCCGCTGGAGACGGCGAGCTTGGTGACATCGGCGCTGCCGAAATCGACGCTGCCCGACAGGTCGAGCAAGAACCAGGCGTTCAGGTCGCGGTCTTCGTGAAACTGTCGCACGTAGGGCGTCTGCAGCCGCGCCGTGACGTTCCAGTCGATATGGCGCACGTCGTCATGCGCCTGGTACTCGCGCAGGTCGGCCAGGTCGACGCCCGCGCCGCGCCACAGCGTGCGGTAGTCGCCCTGCAGAAGGCCGTCGAGCTTTCGGATGACGCTGAACTCCAGCTGACGCAACAGCGCGTCAGGCGGCGCAGCGCCCGACGTTGCGGGTTCGGTTTCAGCCACGGCCGGCGGTGCCATCGCTGTGGGCCAGCGGCTTGTCTGGCGCTGGCAACTTCTTGAGCAGGCGCTGCACCACGGCGTCGGGCGTCATGTCTTCAGCCAGGGCTTCGTAGCTGAGCACCAGGCGGTGCCTGAACACATCCGGCACCAGGTCGACCATGTCTTCGGGCAGCACGTACTTGCGGCCGCGCAGCATGGCCAGCGCCTTGGCGCCTTCGATCAGGCCGATGGTGGCGCGCGGGCTGCAGCCGTACGTCAGGTACTTGGCCATGTCGGCGAGGTCGTACCTGGCCGGGCGGCGCGTCGCGCTCACCAGCCTGACGGCGTACTGCATCAGCGAGGGGTCGCAATAGACATTGCGGCATTCGCGCTGCAGCGCGGCGAGCTGAAAGGTGTCGGCCACCGCGTTCACGTCCACGGCCGGGCCGGTGACGCGTTCGGCGATGACGAACTCTTCTTCTTCGGTGGGGTAGTCGACCAGCACCTTCATCATGAAGCGGTCGACCTGCGCCTCGGGCAGCGGGTAGGTGCCTTCGGTCTCGATGGGGTTCTGCGTGGCCATCACCACGAAGGGGTCGGGCACCTTGTGGGTTTCGCCGGCAATCGTGACCTGGCGTTCCTGCATCACTTCCAGCAGCGCACTCTGCACCTTGGCCGGGGCGCGGTTGATCTCGTCGGCCAGCAGCAGGTTGGCAAACACCGGCCCCAGGCTGGTGCCGAATTCGCCGCTTTTCTGGTTGTAGATGCGCGTGCCCACCAGGTCTGAAGGCACGAGGTCGGGCGTGAACTGGATGCGCTTGAAGCTGCCGCGCACGGTGCGCGCCAGGGTCTTGACGGTGAGCGTCTTCGCCAAGCCAGGCACACCTTCCACCAGCAGGTGGCCCTGGGCCAGCAAGGCCACCAGCACCCGTTCGAGGAATCGATCTTGGCCGACGACGACCCGCTTGACCTCGTAGAGAACGCGTTCCATCAGGGTGGCTGTGGTTTCGTTGCTGTCGGACATGAACGCCTTTCGGAAGGTCAGAACGGCGGCATGCCGGCAGCGGCAGCCGCGTTTTCGATGGGCACGGCAAAACCGATGCCGATGAAGGTGCGTTGTTCGGAAGGGTTCAGGATGGCGGTGACCACGCCCACCACCTGCCCGTCCATGGTGACGAGTGGCCCGCCGCTGTTGCCGGGGTTGGCAGCGGCGTCGAACTGGATCAGATTGGTGAGCGTTCTTTCGCCCTCGGGCGAGCGGAACTCGCGCTTCAAACCCGACACCACGCCGTAGCTCGCCGAAGGCCCGATGCCGAACGGGTGGCCGACGGCGATGACGTGGTCGCCCGGGCGCAGGTCAGAGGTGCTGCGCATGGTGGCGGCTTCCAGGTCGTCGGGCAGGCTCAGGGCCTTCAGCACGGCGAGGTCGTGCTGAGGCTGTGCGCCGACCATCACGGCTTCACTTTCGTGGCCATTGGCAAAGCGCACGCGGATCTTCTTTGCGCCCGAGACCACATGCAGGTTGGTGAGGATGGTGCCGTTGTCGATGATGACGACGCCAGTGCCCAGGCTGCGTTCCATCGCACGCTGTTCTGGCTTGTCTTCGCCGTCATCGTTTTCGTCGAGCAGGCCGACGACCCGCACCACCGAGGGCAGGATGGCTTCGTAAGCCTTGGCCGCAGCCGAGGGCAGCGGCTCTTTCTCAAGGCTTTGCCGCACGGCGGTGTCGATGTCGTCCTGGGTGATGTCCGGGCTGGCGGGGCGCAGTTGCAACATCACCAGAACCGCCAACACCGCGCCACCCATTGCCCACAGCGGCGCGGCGTGGCGACTCAGCAAACGTTTGAGGCGGTTCGGTCTGGCTGCGGCTGCCGCGGTGTCGAACTGGGCCTGTGCGTGAGCGTGGGCGTGTGCCTGTGCCTGCGCAGGCGCCTGGCCTTCTGATGACGTTTGTCCAGGCGTCTGTTCAGACGGCTGCTCGGCAGCTGCCGGTGTTCGGCGCGGTGATCGGCTGTACAGCGGAGACTTCTTCATGGCGTCCAGGCGGCTGGGTGGGGGCGTCCAGGGGGCTTGAGGAGCATCTCGCTTCACCCTAACACGTTGCGTGCGGCCCTGCAGCAGCGGGGCCCCGAAGCCGGGGCATCATCGCGCCATGTGGATAGACACGCACTGCCACCTCGACGCACCCGAGTTCGATGCCGACCGCCCTGCGGTGCTGGACCGTGCGCGCGCGGCCGGCGTGCTGGGCCTGGTGCTGCCGGCGGTGGCAGCGGCCAATTTCGATGCCGTGCGCGCCCTGGCGCATCAATACGGTGCGGCCTATGCGCTGGGCATCCACCCGCTTTTCACAGGGCAGGCCGCCGAAGGTGACCTGGACGTTCTGGCGCAGTGCCTGCACGACTGGCGCGATGACCCGCACCTGGTGGCGGTGGGCGAGATCGGCCTCGACCACTTCGTGCCGAACCTCGACCGCGAAGTGCAGCGTCGCTACTACCGCGCCCAGCTGAGGCTGGCGCGCGATGCCGGCCTGCCCGTCATCCTGCACGTGCGGCGTTCGGCCGACGCGTTGTTGCAGGGTCTGCGCCAGATCGAGGTGGCCGGCGGCATTGCCCATGCCTTCAACGGCAGCGCGGTGCAGGCCGCGCACTTCACCGTGCGGGGCTTCGCGCTCGGCTTCGGCGGCACGCTGACTTTCGAGCGTTCACTGCAGATCCGTGCGCTGGCGCAGCAAATCCCCGCCAGTGCCCTGGTGCTGGAAACCGACGCCCCCGACATCCCGCCGCAGTGGCTGTACCGCACCGCCGCAGAACGCGCTGCCGGCCAGCCGCAGGGCCGCAACGAACCCGCACAGCTGCCGCGCATTGGCGCCGTGCTGGCCGGCCTGCGCGGCTGGAGCCTGGAGGAAACCGCGCAGCACACCAGCGCCAATGCGCGTGCCGCGTTGCCGCGGCTGGCAGCACGCGTTTGAGTGCGGCGCCGGCTGGACCAGGCCCGAACTTGCGCATGAACCCGCGCCTGCAGGGCTTGCCGCCTGTGTTGGGCCGCGCGACGCGGTTGCTGGTGCTGGGCAGCTTTCCTGGCGTGGCCTCGCTGCAGGCGCAGCAGTACTACGCCCACCCGCGCAACCAGTTCTGGCCGCTGCTGGGTGCCATCTGGGGCATCGACCTCATCGCGCTGCCCTACGCCGAGCGCCTGGCCGAAGTGCGCCGGCGCGGCCTGGGCCTGTGGGACATCTACGCCCACTGCCGCCGCGAAGGCAGCCTGGACCAGGCCATCGAGGACGCCGAAATGAACGATCTCGCCAGCCTGCGCCGCCTGGCGCCGCAGCTGCACTGTGTGGCGCACAACGGGGGTGAATCCGCGCGGGCGATGAAGCATGTCGCCGCGCTCGGTTACACGGTCGTCAAGCTGCCCTCCACCAGCCCGGCCAACGCGAGCTGGAGTTTTGAGCGCAAGCACGCGGCCTGGCAGGCCGCCTTTGAACAGGCAGGGCTGCTGAGCCCGCCGATGGAAGCTGAATGAACAAGAAAGACACACGCATGGCACGCACCGCGCGAAATCTGCCCTCCGTCACGCTGAGTGAAGAAGGCGGCGTGCGCTACCTGCACCTGGACAGCATCTGGATTCAAGGCGGCATGCGCATCAAGAAGCCGCAGGTGGTGGAGATCGACTACGTGCAGCGCATGCTGGCCGCGCTGCTGTGGTTGCCCACAGAACGCCTGGGCGAGGGCGTGGCCGTGCAGCTCGGGCTGGGCGCCGGGGCCTTGACGCGTTTCACGGCGGTGCAGTTGAAGATGGCCACCACGGTGGTCGAGATCAACCCGCAGGTCATCGCCGCCAACACCGCATGGTTCCATCTGCCGGCCGCCGCCGAGGTGGTGCGCGGCGATGCGGCCGACTGGCTGGCCCAGGCCGCACCAGACAGCGTGCGTCTGCTGCATGTCGATCTGTACGACGAGGAGGCCGCCGCGCCCGTGCTGGACGATGAAAGCTTCTACCGCGCCTGCCGCTCGGTGCTGGAAGAAGGGGGGGTGATGAGCGTCAATCTCTTCGGTCGCCACGCCAGCTTCCATGACAGCATCTCACGCATCGCCGCAGCTTTCGGCAGCCACCAGGTCTGGAGCCTGCGCCCCACGCGGGAAGGCAACACCGTGGTGGTGGCCGGGCGCGGTGTGGTGGTGCCCGAGCGCGAAGCCCTGACGGCCCGCGCCGCGGTCATTGAACAACGCCACGGCGCGCTGGGCCTGCCGGCGCGCAAGTGGTTGCGCATGGTGCGCCCTTACCAGGCCCAGGCAGCTGACACACCGACCCCCTCTCTGTCTGAATCCACTTCTGCCTCCACCTCCACCTCCATTCCATCCCAGCCCCCTCCATGAGCCGGTCCCAGTCTGTTCTCAAACTCCACACGCTGCCTGAAGCTGCCGCCGCCAAACCGCCGTCGGCAAAAGGCCGGCTCGAGTGGCCGATGCTGCTGGACTGGCTGCGTGAAGACGGCTGGGTCAGCCCGGAAAACGCGGAACAGGTGGCGGCACGTTTTCGCGCCGGGCCTTCCAGCATGCATGCACTGGTGCGCCTGGGCGCCGCCGGCCTGTCGCACCCCAAGACCGGCCGCCTGCTCGACACCGAAGCCCTCACCGAATGGCTGGCCGGCCGCTGCGGCCTGAGTTACCTGCGCATCGACCCGCTGAAGGTCGACGTCGGCCGTGTGGCTGACGTGATGAGCGTGCAGTACGCCGAACTGCGGCGCGCCTTGCCCATCACCTTCTCGGGCACCGAAGTCACCATCGCCACGGCAGAGCCTTTCGATGTGGCCTGGGTCGCCGAGATCGAGAGCCACACCCGCCGCCACGTGCGTCTGGTGGTGGCCAACCCCGACGAAGTGCGCCGTTACACCACCGAGTTCTATGCCCTGGCGCGCAACGTGCGCGCAGCGCAAAAGAGTGGCGAGAACGCCACCAGCGCCAGCTTCGAGCAACTGGTGGAACTGGGCAAGGCCAACAAGGCGCTGGACGCCAACGACCAGGGCGTGGTGCAGGTGGTCGACTGGCTGTGGCAGTACGCCTTCGACCAGCGCGCCAGCGACATCCACCTCGAGCCGCGCCGCGACAAGGGCGCCATCCGCTTTCGCATCGACGGCGTGCTGCACACCGTCTACCAGGTGCCGCTGACGGTAATGAGCGCGATGACTGCGCGCATCAAGCTGCTGGGCCGCATGGACGTGGTGGAAAAGCGCCGCCCGCTGGACGGTCGCATCAAGACACGCCGCCCCGACAGCGCAGAAGGCCCGGGCGGCGAGGTGGAAATGCGCCTGTCCACGCTGCCCACCGCCTTCGGCGAGAAGATGGTGATGCGCATCTTCGACCCCGAGGCCACCATCAAGGGTCTCAGCGCGCTCGGCTTTGCTGCACACGAGGCCGCGGCCTGGCAAGAATTGATCGGCCGCGCCCACGGCATCGTCCTCGTCACCGGCCCCACCGGCAGCGGCAAGACCACCACGCTGTACAGCACGCTCAAGCAGCTGGCTTCTGAGGAGGTGAACGTCTGCACCATCGAAGACCCCATCGAGATGATCGAGCCTGCCTTCAACCAGACCCAGGTGCAGCCGGCCCTCGACATGGGCTTCACCGAAGGCCTGCGCGCGCTGATGCGGCAAGACCCGGACATCATCATGGTGGGCGAGATCCGGGACCTGGCCACCGCCGAAATGGCGATCCAGGCCGCGCTCACCGGCCACCTCGTCTTCAGCACGCTGCACACGAACGACGCGGTGGGCGCCATCACGCGTCTGGCCGACCTCGGTGTGCCCAGCTATCTCATCAGTGCGACCGTGGTGGGCGTGCTCGCGCAGCGCCTGGCGCGCACCTTGTGCCCGGCCTGCAAGACGCGCGACGACAACATCACGCGTGAATCTCTGGACGAGGCGGTGCGGCCGTGGCGGCTTTCGGGCGGCGTGCGGCCCTACAAGGCCGTGGGCTGCCTGGAGTGCCGCCACACCGGCTATCGCGGCCGCGCCGGCCTGTATGAACTGCTGGTGATGACCGACGCCTCGCGCGCCGCCATCCACCCCGGGCTTGACGCCGCGAAGCTGCGCAAGCAGGCCATGCGCGACGGCATGCGCCCCTTGCGCCTGACGGGCGCCATGAAAGTAGCCGAGGGCCTGACGACGATGGAAGAAGTGATGCGCAGCACGCCGCAGATCGAGCGCTGAACCGGCACCACCACCGCGCAGGGGTGATCTCGAGAGCGGCCCGCCTTACGTGGAAACCACAGCCGTGCCACGAAGCTGCGTCCCTAGAATCGCGCCCCACTGCCAAGGGCTTTCGCCTGCGGTGGGGGGAGGGCGCGCCCCGCCATTCGAGGAGACAAGGCTTGAAGATCAAGAGCGAGAAGGACTTCTGGTCCGGACTCATGTTCATCGTCGTGGGCCTGGGCTTCGCCTGGGGCGCCACGGAATACACCTTCGGCAGCTCGGCCCGCCCCGGCCCGGCCTACTTTCCCTTCGGTCTGGGCATCGTGATGGCGGTGCTGGGTGCGATGGTGCTGTTCAAGGCCCTGACCTTCGAAGTGGAAGGCGGCGACAAGATCGGCGCCTGGGCCTGGAAGCCGCTGCTCATCATCGTGGGCGCGGTGGCCGGCTTCGGCGTCATCCTGCCCAAGCTGGGCATGATCATCTCGCTGCCGCTGCTGGTTTTCATGGCGGCGCAGGCGGGCGACGAGTTCCGCTGGAAAGAGGCGCTGGTGAATGCCGCCGTCATCACGCTGATGAGCTGGGGCATCTTCATCAAGGGACTGTCCCTGACGATCCCGCTCTGGCCTTCCTTCCTCGTCAGCTGAAGGGCCGCGCATGGATCTCCTGAACAACCTCGCGCTCGGCTTCGGCGTCGCCTTCACTGTCACCAATCTCTCCTACGCATTCTTCGGTGCCCTGCTGGGCACGCTGATCGGCGTGCTGCCCGGCCTGGGACCGGTGGCCACCATCGCGATGCTGCTGCCCAGCATCTACGCGCTGGACGCCACGCCGGCGCTCATCATGCTGGCCGGCATCTACTACGGCGCGCAGTACGGCGGCAGCACCACCGCCATCCTGATCAACGTGCCGGGTGAAAGCAGCTCGGTGGTGACGGCCATCGACGGCTACCAGATGGCCAGAAAGGGCCGCGCAGGTGCGGCACTGGCCGCCGCCGGCCTGGGCAGCTTCTTCGCCGGCTGCGTGGGCACCATCATCATTGCGGCTTTCGCGCCGCCGCTGACGGAGCTGGCCTTCAAGTTCGGCCCCGCCGAGTACTTCAGCCTGATGGTGCTGGGCCTCATCGGCGCGGTGGTGCTGGCTTCGGGTTCGCTGGTCAAGGCCATCGCGATGATCCTGTTCGGGTTGCTGCTGGGGCAGATCAACACCGACGTGATTTCCGGGGTGCCGCGCTACAGCTTCGACATCCCCGAGCTGACGGACGGCATCAGCTTCGTGGCCATTGCGATGGGCGTGTTCGGCTTCGGCGAGATCATCGCCAACCTGGGACAGCCGGTCGAGAAGCGCGAGGTCTTCACCAAGGACGTGAAGGGCCTGTGGCCGACGCGGCGGGACTTTCGCGACGCCTGGCCGGCGGTGGTGCGTGGCACGGCGCTGGGTTCCATCCTCGGCGTGTTGCCGGGTGGCGGCGCGCTGTTGTCTTCTTTCGCCGCCTACACGCTGGAAAAGAAGATGCCCCTGCGGCCGGGCGAGGTGCCTTTCGGCCAGGGCAACATCCGCGGCGTGGCCGGCCCCGAGAGCGCCAACAACGCGGGTTCGCAGACCAGCTTCATCCCGATGCTGACCCTGGGCATACCGCCCAACGCGGTGATGGCGCTGATGGTGGGCGCAATGACCATCAAGGGCATACAGCCCGGCCCGCAGGTGATGACGAGCAACCCGGAACTCTTCTGGGGCCTGATCGCCAGCATGTGGGTGGGCAACGCCATGCTCGTCATCCTGAACCTGCCGCTCATCGGCATCTGGATCAAGCTGCTGACGGTGCCCTACCGTTTCCTGTTCCCGGCGATCATGGCCTTCTGTTGCATCGGCCTGTACACGCTGAACAACAACAACTTCGACGTCTACATGGGCGCGGGTTTCGCGATCCTCGGCTACGTCTTCTACAAGTTGGGCTGCGAGCCGGCGCCACTGCTGCTGGGCTTCATCCTCGGCCCGATGATGGAAGAGAACCTGCGCCGCGCGCTGCTGCTGAGCCGGGGCGACTGGAGCGCCTTCGTGACGCGGCCGCTGTCAGGGGCGCTCTTGATTGCCGCTGTGCTGATGGTGGTCGTGGTGATGCTGCCTTCGATCAGGAACAAGCGCGAGGTCGCGTTCAAAGACGCGGATTGAATTTCGCCCCCACGTTGATGGAGCCCCCACGCTCCCTTCGGTCGCTGCCCCCCGAGGGGGCTCAGGCAGCGGCCCGGCGGAGCCGGTTCCGCGCCTGGCCTTGATCGCGCCGCTGAACGTGTTGTTGGCTGCTCTGTGAAGCTGCCGGTTGCGCTGGCGCCGCTGCAAGGGCCCGTCTTCCGGGGCCTGTGGTTCGCGTGGCTCGCGGCCAATTTGACGATGTGGATGAACGACGTTGCGGCCGCCTGGCTGATGACGACGCTCACCGCCAGCCCGGTGATGGTGGCGCTGGTGTCGACCGCCAGCACCTTGCCGGTGTTTCTGCTGGGCCTGCCCAGCGGCGCGCTGGCCGACATCCTGGACCGCCGGCGCTACTTCGCCTTCACGCAGCTGTGGGTGAGCATCAACGCCTTGCTGCTGGCCGGCCTGGCCCTGGCCGATGCCCTGACAGCGCCGGTCTTGCTGCTGCTGACTTTCAGCAACGGCATCGGTCTGGCGCTGCGCTGGCCGGTCTTCGCGGCCATCGTGCCGGGCATCGTCTCGCGTTCCGATCTGCCAGCGGCACTGGCGCTCAACGGCATCGCGATGAACCTGTCGCGCGTGGTGGGGCCGGCCATCGCAGGGGCGCTGCTGGCAGCCGTCAGCCCGGCGGCGGTGTTCGTGCTGAATGCGCTGCTGGCCGGCGTGGCGTTCTGGCTGGTGCTGCGCTGGAAGAGCGAGCCGCGCACCAGCGCCTTGCCGGGTGAACGTTTCGTGGGTGCCATGCGCGCGGGCCTGGCCTACACGCGGCAAAGCCCACGCCTGCGCATCATCCTGCTGCGTGTCTTTCTCTTCTTCCTGCAGGTCAGTGCCTTGATGGCGCTGCTGCCGCTGGTGGCGCGCGGCCTGCACGGAGGCGGCCCTGGCACCTTCACGCTGATGCTCTCGGCGGTGGGGGTGGGCGCCATCGTCGCGGCGCTGTACTTTCCGAAGCTGCGTGCGCGCTACGACCGCGACCAGTTCGTGCGCTTCGGCACCGTGATGCATTCGGCGCTGGCCGCACTGATCGTGCTGGTGCCCGAGTGGTGGCTGGCCTTGCCGCTGATGGCGCTGGTGGGCATGTGCTGGATCAGCGTGGTGAACACGTTCACCGTCTCGGCCCAGATCGCCATGCCCAACTGGGTGCGCGCGCGCGGCATGTCCATCTACCAGATGGCGCTGATGGGCGGCTCTGCCGCAGGCTCTCTGCTTTGGGGCCAGGTGGCCGACCTGCTGGACGTGCGCAGCGCGGTGCTGGCCTCGGCGGCGTTCGGCGTGCTGGTGCTGCTGGCCACACGCAAGCTCACCGTGGAAGGCGGCGCCGACATCGACTTCACGCCTGCCATGTTGCGAGGTGCGCCCGAGCCGGCCTTCGCCATTGCGTCCGACGAGGGCCCGGTGATGGTGACGCTGCAGTACCAGATCGACCCCGCGCGTGCCGCCGAATTTGCCCTCGTGATGCAGCGCACACGCAGCGCGCGTTTGCGTCAGGGCGCACTCAGCTGGGGGCTTTTCCGGGATGTCGCCGTGAGCGGGCGCTACGTGGAGTACTTCGTCGACGAGAACTGGGTCGAGCACCAGCGCCGGCTGGAGAGGTTCACGGCCGCCGATGCCGAGTTGCGTGCCCAGCGACTGGCCTTTCACCTCGGCCCGGAGCCGCCCGTGCTGCGCCGCTATGTGGGCGACGGCCTGGTGGCGCCAGGCGGCCTGTCGCGTTGACGGCCATACTTCGACGGCGACGGTTTTGCTGCCAGCCCCCTGCCTTCTTTCACTCTGCTTGCCATCACCATGACCCACAGCTTCGACTGGACCGCCGGCTACGCCAGCCAGCGCTCGCCCGTGTTCGCCCGCAACGTCGTTTCCACCTCGCACCCGCTGGCCGCGCAAGCCGGCCTGCGCATGCTGCAGAACGGCGGCAATGCGGTGGATGCCGCCATTGCCACCGCCGCGGTGATGACCATCGTCGAGCCCTGCAGCAACGGTCTGGGCTCTGACGCCTTCTGCATTCTTTGGGACGGCAAGGCACTGCAAGGCCTGAACGCCAGCGGTTGCGCGCCCCAGGGCTGGACGCCAGAGTACTTCAAGGCCAAGTACGGCGCCGAAGCCAAGGCCCCCGCCAAACGCGGCTGGGACAGCGTCACCGTGCCGGGCGCCGTGTCGGCCTGGGTCAGCTTGAGCAAGCGCTTCGGCAAGTTGCCCTTCGCCGATCTGATGGCGCCGGCCATCGAGATTGCCGAGCGCGGCTACAACGTGCCCGTCATCGTGCAGAGCAAGTGGGCCAACGCCGCTGCGCTGCCAGAGATCACCGAGCAGCCGGGCTTCGCCGCTGCCTTCATGCCGCACGGCCGTGCGCCGCATGTCGGCGAGCTTTTCCAGTTCAAGGAAGCAGCGCGCACGCTGAAGCTCATCGCACAGAGCAAGGGCGAAGCCTTCTACCGCGGCGAGATCGCCGAGGCCGCGGCCTCCCACGCCAAAGCCCACGGCGGGGTGATGACGGCGGCCGACTTCGCGGCCTTCGAGCCCGAGTGGGTAACGCCTATCGAGCGCGGCTACCGCGGCTACACCCTGCACGAGATTCCGCCCAACGGGCAGGGCATCGCGGCGCTCATCGCCTTGGGCATACTCGAGAAATTCGACATGGCGGCGCTGAAGGTCGACGGCGTGGCCAGCCAGCACCTGCAGATCGAAGCGATGAAGCTGGCCTTCGCCGATGCCTACGCCTACGTGGGCGAGCCCAAGGCGATGCGCCTGACGCCCGAGCAGATGCTCGACGACAGCTACCTGGCCAGCCGCGCTAAGCTGATCGACCCCAACAAGGCGCAGGACTTCGGCCCCGGCCACGGCCCCACGGGCGGCACCATCTACCTGACGGCGGCCGACGAGAGCGGCATGATGGTCAGCTTCATCCAGAGCAACTACATGGGTTTCGGCTCTGGCATCGTGGTGCCGGGTTATGGCCTCAGCCTGCAGAACCGCGGCCACGGTTTCACTCTGAACCCGGCCAGCGACAACCTCGTGGGCTCGGGCAAACGGCCCTTTCACACCATCATCCCGGCCTTCCTCACAAAGGGCAGCAAGCCGGTGATGAGCTTCGGCATCATGGGCGGCGACATGCAGCCGCAAGCGCACATGCAAACGCTCGTGCGCATGCTCGACCACCAGCAGAACCCGCAGGCCGCCTGCGACGCGCCGCGCTGGCGCTACAACGCCGGTACGGTCAACGCCGAACCCGGCTTCGACCCCGCCACCGCCGACGGCCTGCGCGTTCTGGGCCACCAGATCGCACCCTTCACCGACAGCTACCAGGACTACGGCGCCGGTCAGTTCATCTGGCGCCTGGACGAAGGCGAAGGCGACCCCAGCGTCACGGGCTATGCCGCCGCCAGCGACCCGCGCCGCGACGGCCAGGCTGCCGGCTTTTGATGCGAATTCGGGGCAGGGCGTCGACGTGAAGCTGGATGACCTGCGGCCAGGCTGGCGAAGTGATTTCATCCTTCATCGCCGCGGCGCGCTGGTGACCGAGCGTGACGACTGCCTGGTGGTGCGCACGCCGGCCAACCCGAACTTCTACTGGGGCAACTTCCTGCTGCTGCCGCAGGCGCCGCAAGACAACG
>JBBSCV010000045.1:0-16063 GCA_038249925.1 Burkholderiales bacterium | reverse complement strand
GCGCCTGGCCGCCGAAGTGGAAAGCGGCCTATCGGCCAGCAGCTTTCGCTTCGGCGCCTGCCGTGCGTATTTCGGACTGGTGATGCGCCGCATCGGCGAACTGCGCGAGAAGCGACTGCCCGGCGTGCCGACCATCGACGAGTTCATGTCGCGCCGCTTCACGCCTGCGGTGGACACCTGCACCACCGTTTCGCAGCGTCTGCACGACCTCTCTGAACGGGTGGCGCAGGCCAGCAGCCTGCTGAGCACGCGCGTCGACATCACGCGCCAACGCCAGAATCGTTCCTTGCTGGCCAGCATGGACCGCCGAGCCAAGCTGCAGCTGCGGTTGCAGCAGACGGTGGAAGGCCTGTCGGTGGCCGCCATCTGCTACTACGTCGCAGGGCTCGTGGGTTACCTCGCCAAGGCCTTCAAGGCTGGCGGCCTGCGCGTCGACCCCGACCTCGTCACCGGCATCGCCATCCCCGTGGCTGCTGCGGCGGTGCTGCTCGCCGTGCGGCGCGCACGGCGCCGCATCGCCGCTGGTGAAAGACAAACTTCAGAAGTGCACTGACATCGAATGGCAACGTCGTACTTTCCTTTTTCCGCCATCGTCGGCCAGGACGAGATGAAGCTCGCCATCCTGTGCGCCGCGGTCGACCCGCGCATCGGCGGCGTGCTGGTCTTCGGCGACCGTGGCACCGGCAAGAGCACGGCAGTGCGCGCACTGGCCGCGCTGCTGCCGAAGATGAAGGCGGTGGTGGGCTGCCGCTACGCCTGCGACCCGGCCGATACCTCGTCGAGCTGCGAGCAGTGCCCCACCCTGAAGGTCGGCAAGCCGAAGACGCACCTGGTGCCGGTGCCTGTGGTCGACCTGCCGCTGGGCGCCACGGAAGACCGCGTCGTCGGTGCGCTCGACCTGGAGAAGGCGCTGACGGCCGGTATCAAGGCCTTCGAGCCCGGCCTGCTGGCGCGCGCGCACCGCGGCTTCTTGTATATCGACGAGGTGAACCTGCTGGAAGATCATCTGGTCGATCTGCTGATCGATGTCGCCGCGTCGGGCGAGAATGTGGTCGAACGCGAGGGCCTGAGCGTTCGCCACCCGGCGCGTTTTGTTCTGGTCGGCAGCGGCAACCCGGAAGAAGGCGAACTGCGCCCGCAGCTGCTCGACCGCTTCGGCCTGGCGGTGGAGGTGCGTACGCCGCAAGACATCGCTTCGCGCGTGGAGGTGGTGCGCCGGCGCGACAGCTTCGAGCAGGACAGCGCCGCCTTCATCGAACGCTGGCGCAAGGAAGACGACAGGGCGCGTGCGCGCATCGTCTCGGCACGCAAGCATCTGGCCGAGGTGAAGGTGCCCGACAGCGCGCTGGAACGCGCGGCGCAGTTGTGCATGGGCCTGGGCACAGATGGTCTGCGCGGCGAGCTGACGGTGATTCGCGCCGCGCGTGCCCTGGCGGCGCTGGACGGCGCGCCGGAGGTCGGCGACAGCCAGATCCGCCGCATCGCCAAGCCGGCGCTGCGCCACCGCCTGCGCCGCGACCCGCTGGACGACACCGACGCCAGCGTGCGCGTCGAGCGCGTGCTGACCGAACTCTTCGGCGCGTGAACCCGGCCGCCAGCCCGGAAGGCAGTGCGGGCGCTGCGCTGGCGGCGGATGCCGCCTCGGCAGTCTCGGCGGCCTCGGCAGACTCGGCGGAGCTACTGCCGGCAGCCGACAGCGGCCTGGCCGGCCTGCAGGCCTGGGGCAATGCAGCGTGGGCGATGGCGCTGCTGGCGGTCGACCCGCACGGCCTGGGCGGCGTGCAGCTGCAAGCCGGCGCCGGCCCGGTGCGCGACCACTGGCTGGCCGGCCTGCGCGCGCTGCTGCCGGCCTATGAGCCGCTGCGCCGCATGCCCGGGCACATCGCCGACGAGCGGCTGCTGGGTGGCCTGGACCTGTCGGCCACGCTGGCCAGTGGGCGGCCGGTGGCGCAGCGCGGCCTGCTGGCCGAAGCGCATGGCGGCGTGGTGCTGGTGCCGATGGCCGAGCGCCTGTCGGCCGCCACGGCGGGCCGCCTGGCGCGTGTGCTGGACAGCGCCGAGGTCAGCTTCGAACGCGACGGCCTCAGCCACCGCTGGCCGGCGCGCTTCGGCCTCGTGGCTGGCGACGAAGGCGGTGAAGACGACGAACCGCTGGCTGCCACGCTGGTCGACCGGCTGGCCTTCATCACCGACCTGCGCGCGTTGTCGCAGCGCGATGCCGGCGAATGGGCGGCGAGCGCTGACGACATCGTCGCTGCGCGCCAGCGCCTGCCGCAGGTGCTTGTCGACGAGCCGACGCTGCAGGCGCTGTGCGGCACCGCCGTGCAACTGGGCGTGGCCTCGCTGCGCGCCAGCCTGCTGGCATTGCGCGCGGCGCGCGCCGTCGCCGCGCTGGCCGGGCACCCTGAAGTGACCGAGGAAGATGCCGTGCTGGCCGCGCGCCTGGTGCTGGGCCCGCGCGCGACACGCGTGCCGCAGCCGCCGGCCGAGGACCAGGCCCCGCCCGAGCCGCCGCCGCCCGAAGTTCCCCCAGAAGACCCCCCAGAACAGCCGCCCGAGCCACCACGCGACGACGGCGAGACCCCACCGCCCGAGCCGCCGCCGCCTTCAGAAGACGAAACGCAGCAGCTCGAAGACCGCTTGGTCGAGGCCGCCCTGGCCGCGCTGCCTGCGGGTCTGCTGGCGCAGTTGCAGAACGGCCTGGGTGGCGAGCAGGGCGGGCGCGTCGGTGCGCTGACGGCGTCGCAACGCGGCGGCAGGCCTGTGGGCACGCGCATCGGCGCGCCGCGCGGCGGCCAGCGCCTGCATCTGGTGGAGACGCTGCGCGCGGCGGCGCCCTGGCAGGGCGTGCGCCGGCGCGCGGCGCTGGAGCGTGGCGGCCAGCCGGCAGGCCGCATCCTCGTGTCCACCGACGACCTGCGCGTCAGCCGCATGCAGCAACGCGCGGCCACGGCCACGCTCTTCGTGCTGGACGCCTCGGGCTCGGCAGCCCTGCAACGGCTGGGCGAAGCCAAGGGCGCCATCAACCTGCTGCTGGCCGACTGCTACGTGCGCCGCGACCAGGTCGCCGTCATCACCTTCCGCGGCCGCAGCGCCGAACTGCTGTTGCCGCCGACGCGTTCGCTGGTGCGCGCCAAGCGCGGCCTGGCCGCGCTGCCCGGCGGCGGCGGCACACCGCTGGCGCTGGGTATGGAAGCAGCGCTGCGCCTGGCCGCGCAAGTGCGCCGCAGCGGTGCCACGCCGGTGGTGGTGCTGCTGACCGACGGCCGCGCCAACGTCGACCGCCACGGCGCGGGCGGCCGGGCCCAGGCCGAGGCCGACGCGCACGCGGTGGCGCGGCAGATGCGCGCGGCGCGGCTGACGTCGATGGTCATCGACACCTCGGCCAAGCCGGCCGCAGCCGCACAGCGCCTGGCGCTGGAGATGGGCGCGGCCTACCGCGCCCTGCCCTATGCCGGCGCTGCAGCCTTGAACGCTGCGGTGCAGTCGTTGCCGCGGCCCGCATGAGCCCGCACGCCCGCCCGGCGGGCTCATACGCGAGTGCACCGCACGAAGGTGCCCGATGAGCCGCGCGACGCGGGCCGATCTGGGCCCCGACTGGCCGCACCGCGAGCGCAGCCGTTTTCTGGAAGTGGCCGGTCAGCGCTGGCACGTGCAGCACTGGCCCCCGCCGCGGCCCGACGCGCCGACCTGGCTGCTGCTGCACGGCACGGGCGCTGCCACGCACACCTGGCGCGACCTGGCACCGCGCTTGGCCGAACGGGTCGGCCTGGTCGCACCCGACCTGCCGGGGCACGGCTTCAGCGGCGCCGCGCCCATCGGCCGCGCAGGCATGGAAGGCATGGCACGGGCAGTGCGCGAGCTGCTGCGCGAACTGGGCGTGCAGCCGACGGTGACGGTCGGGCACTCGGCCGGCGCAGCCATCGCTGTGCGCATGCGGCTGCGCGAAGACGCGAATGCCCAGGACGCCCAGGACGCCCGTGACGCCCGTGACGCCCAGGCCGCGCATGCTGCGCATTCAACACATGCGACACATGCGACACCAAACACGGCTGCCGCTGCAGTCTTGCCCGCCCACACGCTGGTAGGCCTCAACGCGGCGCTGCTGCCGCTGCGCGGGCCGGCCGGATGGCTGTTCTCGCCTGCCGCCAAGCTGCTGGCGCTGAACCCGCTGGCGCCTCATTTCTTCTCCTGGCAGGTGGCCCGCGGTGCGGTGCTGGACCGCGTGCTGAAGAGCACGGGCTCGACCATCGGCGCCGAAGGCGCGGCCTTGTACCGGCGCCTGATCGAGAACCCGGCTCACCTGAACGGCGCGCTCGTGATGATGGCGCAGTGGGACCTGCCGGCGCTGCAACGCGACCTGTCGCGCCTGAAAACGCCACTGCGGCTGCTGGTGGCAGAGGGCGACCGCACCATTCCGCCGGCCGACGCCGAGCGCGTGCGTGCGCGGCTGCCGCAGACCCAGTTGCACCGCGTGCCACGGCTGGGCCATCTGGCCCATGAGGAAGACCCCGAGGGCGTGGCCGCCTGGCTGCTGTCGCTGCTGCCGCTGCGGCCGTAAAGCAGCCGTAAAGCAGACGTAAAGCAGCCGCAAACGCGGACCTGAATGCAGCTAGCGCGCCCCTGAGCGCAGGAACAGCCGCGACAGGGTGCAAGCCACCTCGGCGCGGTGGTCGTGGTCGGCCGCGCGCAGCTCGGACAGCGCGCCGTGCATCAGCTTCGCGGTCAGGCCGCGTGCCAGGGTCTGCAGCACCGCGTCGACATCGTCGC
This sequence comes from Burkholderiales bacterium, assembly GCA_038249925.1. Classification (GTDB taxonomy): domain Bacteria; phylum Pseudomonadota; class Gammaproteobacteria; order Burkholderiales; family Burkholderiaceae_C; genus Rubrivivax. The sequence continues at coordinate 11,293 of JBBSCV010000045.1, read as the reverse complement.
CGTGCGCCAGGCGGTGGCGCGCGCGTCGCAACTCGGCGTCGCCCCAGTCTTCGGCCTGCTGGTTCAGCGCGCGGATCAGCGGCACGCTGGTGCGCTGATCCAGCCAGTGCTCGAAGCCCTTCACGCCGGCCTCGACGATCTCTTCGGCCTTGGCCACCGCGGCATGGCGCTTGCTGCCTGCGGTCTGCACCAGCGCCGACAGGTCGTCCACCGTGTACAGATAGACGTCGGACAGGCGCTTGACCTCGGGCTCGATGTCGCGCGGCACGGCCATGTCGACCATGAACATCGGGCGCTGACGGCGCTTCTTCAGCGCACGCTCGACAGCGCCCAGGCCGATCAGCGGCAGCGTGCTGGCGGTGCACGAGACGACGATGTCGAATTCATGCAGACGGTCAGGCAGGTCTGCCAGGCGCATCGACAGCGCGCCGAAACGCGCCGCCACGGCCTCACCGCGCTCGAGGGTGCGGTTGGCAATGGTGATGGAATGCGGTTTCTGGCTCGCGAAGTGCGCAGCCACCAGTTCGATCATCTCGCCCGCACCCACCAGCAGCACGCGCAGCTGGTGCAAGTCTTCGAACAGCTGCGAGGCCAGGCGTACCGTGGCCGCAGCCATGCTGACACTGTGCGAACCAATTTCAGTGGCGCTGCGCACTTCCTTGGCCACGGAGAAGCTGCGCTGGAACAACTGGTGCAGCGTGCTGCCCAGTGTGCCGGCCAGGCCGGCTTCACGCACAGCCTGCTTGATCTGGCCCAGGATCTGCGGCTCGCCCAGCACCATGCTGTCCAGGCCCGAGGCCACGCGGAAGGCATGGCGCGCTGCGGCGCTGTCTTCCACCACATAGGCGTGGTCGGCCAACTGCGCGCCGCTGGTACCACCTTGCAGGGCCAGCCATTCCAGCGCAGGGCGCGCCAGTTCGGCGGCGTCGTGCGCGTCGTTGGCGGCCACATAGAGCTCGGTGCGGTTGCAGGTGGACAGCAGCGTGGCCTCGGGCGCGGCCCGCGCCAGGTGTTCACGCAGGCTGCGCAGCGCCTCGGGCAACCGCGGTGCCGGGAAGGCGAAGCGCGAGCGCACGTCCAGCGGCGCACTTTGGTGGTTGATGCCGAGGGCCAATACGCTCATCGCACACCCCGGACAAAGACGCAGCTGTTGCTGCGGGCAAGGAATCGTTGACGGCTCTGACACATGCTCCTATCCTAAACCTGTCTAGTTAGATTGACAACTTAGGGTGACAACTGATGTTGACGACTCGGATTCATGACTGAATCGCATCTCGGGCAAGAGCCCTGCCCACCCCACAAAGGAATCGAGCCCATGGACACCGCTGCACGAATCGAGTTGGCCTTGCACGCCGCACTGGCCCTCGGCGAAAGCGCCAACGGCCCGCCCAAGCTGGCAGTGGCCATCCGCCACGCGGTGTTCCCTGGCGGTGCCCGCATCCGCCCGCAGCTGTGCCTGGCGGTGGCCCGGGCCTGCGGCGATGCCGACCCCGCGCTGGCCGACGGCGCTGCGGTGGCCATCGAACTGTTGCACTGCGCTTCGCTCGTGCACGACGACCTGCCCTGCTTCGACGACGCCACCACCCGCCGCGGCGTGCCGGCCGTGCATGTGGCCTACGGCGAGCGCATTGCGGTGCTGACGGGCGACGCGCTCATCGTGCTGGCCTTCCAGGCCCTGGCCGAAGCCGCGCGCCACAGCCCCATGCGGCTGCCCGGGCTGCTGTCCATCGTGGCGCAGCGTGTCGGCGCGCCCACCGGCATCGTCGCCGGACAGGCCTGGGAATGTGAGCCCTTTGTCGGTCTGGCGGCCTACCACCGCGCGAAAACGGGCTCGCTGTTTTCTGCCTGCACCGAAGCCGGCGCACTGGCCGCCGGTGCCAACCCGGAACGCTGGCAGTCCTTCGGCCTTTTTCTCGGTGAGGCTTATCAGGTGGCCGACGACATTCGCGATGTGGCGATGTCCACCGCGCTGCTGGGCAAGCCATCGGGGCAGGACATCGCCTTGTGCCGGCCGAGTTCGGCCACCGAAATGGGCCTTTCCGGCGCCATCGGCCATTTCGACGCACTGCTGGCGCGCGCCGTGGGCGCCATCCCGCCGTGCAAGGGCGCTTCGGCACTGCGCGCGCTGGTGCGCGCTGAATCTGAACGCCTGGTGCCTGAGGCCACGGTGCGCACGCTGGCCCTGGCCGCTTGAAGCGGGCACCCCGCATGCTGGAAGCCCGTCTGCCCAACGCCAACGCTGCAACCCCCAGCACGAGGCCGGCCACCTGGCGTGAACGCCTGCTCGAGGGCTGGCAGGCCTGGCGCGACGGCGTGCTCACGAGCCCCGGCTTTCAGCGCCGCGCCGCGCGCAGCTGGTGGATGCGGCCCGTCGCGCGCCGTCGCGCACGTTCGCTGTTCGATCTCGTGGCCGGCTTCGTCTATTCACAGGTGCTGCTGGCCTGCGTGCGCCTGCGGCTGTTCGACCATCTGGCTGCGGGCCCGCTGACAGCGGCTGAACTGCAACGCGTGCTGGACCTGCCTGCCGAGGGCACCGAGCGCCTGCTGGCCGCCGCCGTGGCGCTGGAACTGGTGGACCGGCGCAAGAGCCGCGGTCAGGTGCGCTATGGCCTGGGCCGGCTGGGTGCCCCGATGGTGGCCAACGAAGCCGTCTCGGCGATGGTGGAACACCACGCCGTGCTCTACGGCGACCTCAGTGACCCCGTGGCGCTGCTGAAGGGCGGCACCGCGCCGGCGCTCAGCCGTTACTGGGCCTACGCCAGCAGCGCCGCGCCGGGTGAACTGCCGCCGGAAGCGGTGAATGAATATTCCGCGCTGATGAGCGCTTCGCAGCCCCTGGTGGCCGACGAGGTGCTGGACGCTTACGACATCGGCCAGCACCGCTGCCTGCTCGACGTGGGCGGTGGCCAGGGGCGCTTTCTGCTCGCCGCCGCGCGCCGCTCGGCCACGCTGCAGCTGAAGCTGTTCGACCTGCCCGGCGTGGTGCCTGTGGCGCAGCAGAACTTCGCTGCCGCCGGCGTGACGCAGCGCGCCAGCGTGTCGGGCGGCGACTTCACGCGCGACGCCTTGCCCGGCGGCGCCGACGTGGCCTCGCTCATCCGCGTCATCTACGACCACCCCGACGAGCGCGCCGCCACCATCCTGGCTGCCGTCTATGCAGCCTTGCCGCCGGGCGGCACGCTGCTGCTGGCCGAGCCCATGGCCGGCGCCAGCGGCGCCCGCCGCATGGGCGACGCCTACTTCAACTTCTACCTGCTGGCGATGCAGGGCGGGCGCTCGCGCAGCGCCGCCGAACTGACGCGCCTGGTGCAGGCCGCCGGCTTCGAGCGAGTGCGCGAACTGGCCACGCCCATCCCTTTGCAGGTCAGCGTGCTGGTTGCTCGCAAACCCTGACAGGCAGTTTGGCGCACACTAAAAGCGTAAATCCCGCTTGACACTTTTAGACGTCAGCCTAAGATGACATTCAGACGCCGAGAGATTCCCGAGAACGGCGCTCCTGCAGACCCGAGCCGTCCATATCAAGCCGGCACCACCAAGCCGGCATTCCCAAGTTTCCGCCCTGCACCTCAGCCCGACCCCATGCCCGCAAGCGCGATTCCCGTCTCCCCGCTGCACCGCGCTTGCCCCGGAGGTTTTGCATGAAGACCACTGCCGTCGTTCTGGAACAGCCAGAACACCTGAAGCTCAGCACGCTGCCGCTCACTGAACCGGGTGAACTCGACGTGGTGGTCGACATCGACTTCAGCGGCATCTCCACCGGCACCGAACGCCTGCTCTGGAACGGCCGCATGCCCGCCTTCCCCGGCATGGGCTACCCGCTGGTGCCGGGCTGTGAATCGGTGGGCCGCATCGTGGCCGCCGGGCCGCTGGCCAAGCACCAGGTCGGCAGCCGCGTCTTCGTTCCCGGCGCGCGCTGCTACGGCGAAGTGCGCGGCCTGTCCGGCGGCGCAGCCTCGAAGCTGGTGGTGGCCGATACCGCGGTGATCCCGCTGACTGAGACCCTGGGCCGCGAGGCCGTGTTGCTGGCACTTGCAGCCACCGCGTATCACACCGTCGCTCGCGGCGGCAAACACGCCCCGTGCGTGGCACCCGACCTCATCGTCGGCCACGGCGTGCTGGGCCGGCTGCTGGCGCGCATGGTGGTGGCCGCAGGCTTCGAGCCACCCACGGTGTGGGAGCCGAACCCCGCACGCAGCACCGGCGGCGAAGGCTACGAGGTGATGTCACCGGCCGACGACACGAGGCGCGACTACCGCGCCATCTACGACGTCAGCGGTGACTGCGAAATTCTCGACAAGGCCCTCGCCCGCCTGGCCCATGGCGGCGAAGTGGTGCTGGCCGGCTTCTACAGCGAGCCGCTGTCGTTCAACTTCGCGCCCGCCTTCATGCGCGAAGCCAGCATCCGCACCGCTGCCGAATGGCAGCGCGCCGACATGCTGGCTGTGAAGGAACTCACCGAAAGCGGCCGCCTGTCACTGGCCGGCCTGATCACACACGACGACGTGGCCAGCCACGCCGCCGATGCCTACCGCACCGCCTTTGGCGATGCAGCCTGTCTGAAGATGGTTCTTGACTGGAGAGAAATGCAATGAGCAGTAACACAATCCCCGCCACGGCCACCGTCAAATTCATGGCCCGCGAGCAATTGCTCGCAGAAGCAGCCATCGAACCCGACAAGGTGCACACCGGCCCGGTGACCAAGGAAACGCAGATCATCGCCATCTACGGCAAGGGCGGCATCGGCAAGAGTTTCACGCTGGCCAACCTGAGCTACATGATGGCGCAGCAGGGCAAGAAGGTGCTGCTCATCGGCTGCGACCCGAAGAGCGACACCACCAGCCTGCTGTTCGGCGGCAAGGCCTGCCCCACGATCATTGAGACGAGCTCCAAGAAAAAGCTGGCCGGCGAAGCCGTCGCGATTGGTGACGTCTGCTTCAAGCGCGACGGTGTCTACGCGATGGAACTCGGCGGGCCCGAAGTCGGCCGCGGCTGCGGCGGGCGCGGCATCATCCACGGCTTCGAGACGCTCGAGAAACTCGGCTTCCACGACTGGGGCTTCGACTTCGTTCTGCTCGACTTCCTGGGCGACGTGGTCTGCGGTGGCTTCGGTCTGCCGATTGCGCGCGACATGTGCCAGAAGGTGATCGTCGTGGCCAGCAACGACCTGCAGAGCCTGTACGTCGCCAACAACGTGTGCAGCGCGGTGGAGTACTTCCGCAAGCTCGGCGGCAACGTCGGCGTGGCCGGCGTGGTGATCAACCGCGACGACGGCACGGGCGAGGCCAAGAAGTTCGCCGAAGCCGCCGGCATCCCGGTGTTGGCCACCATCCCGGCCAACGACGACATCCGGCGCAAGAGCGCCAGCTACGAAATCATCGGCCGCCCCGGCACGCAGTGGGCGCCGCTCTTCGAAGAGCTGGCCACCAACGTCGCCATCGCGCCGCCGGTGCGCCCGCGCCCGCAGACACAAGACCAGCTGCTGGGCCTGTTCAGCGCCGAGGTCACGGGCCGTGACTTCAAGATGGAGCCGGCGACGATCTTCGACATGGTGGGCAAGCACGAAATCGTGAAGCCTACGCTCGAAGTCGTCTACGACGCCGCCTGACGGGATGAGCAGCATGGGTGCCAACGACCTCCCTGTTCCCGCCGCGCTGGAAGGCGACGGCCACGGCTGCCATTCCGGCAAGGAAGCCATGCTCGACGCGGCCAAGACCGCCGGCAAGAGCGAAGTGCTGGCGCAATACGCCCGCGACTACCCGCTGCCCGAAGGTGCGGGTGCGCATGAACAGCCGCAGAGCATGTGCCCGGCCTTCGGCTCGCTGCGCGTGGGTTTGCGCATGCGCCGCACGCACACCATCCTGAGCGGCAGCGCCTGCTGCGTCTACGGCCTGACCTTCACCAGCCACTTCTACGGCGCACGCCGCAGCGTCGGCTATGTCCCCTTCAACAGCGAAAGCCTGGTCACCGGCAAGCTGTTCGAGGACATCCGCGACACCGTGCACAGCGAGGCCGACCCGGCCAAGTACGACAGCATCGTCATCATCAACCTGTGCGTGCCCACGGCCAGCGGCGTGCCGCTGCAGCTGCTGCCCAAGGCCATCAACGGCGTGCGCATCATCGGCATCGACGTACCGGGTTTTGGCGTGCCTACGCACGCCGAAGCGAAAGACGTGCTCGCAGGCGCGATGCTGAAGTACGCGCGCACCGAAGCAGAAGCCGGGCCCGTGACGGCACCGCGCAACGGCGTGAGTGAAAAGCCCACCGTCACGCTGCTGGGTGAGATGTTCCCGGCCGACCCCGTGATCATCGGCGCCATGCTCGAACCGATGGGCCTGGCCGCCGGCCCGGTGGTGCCCACGCGTGAATGGCGCGAGCTGTATGCCGCGCTCGATTGCGCGGCGGTGGCCGCCATCCACCCGTTCTACACGGCCAGCGTGCGTGAGTTCGTCACCGCCGGCCGCCCCGTGGTGGCCTCGGCCCCGGTGGGCCACGACGGCACCGAAGCCTGGCTGCAAGCCATCGGCCAGGCCTGCAACGTGGGTCAGGCGCAGATCGACGCCGCGAAGAACCGCTTCCTGCCCGTCATCAAGATGGTCTTGGGCAAGACGCCGATCAAGGGCCGCATCACAGTCAGCGGCTACGAAGGCAGCGAACTGCTGGTGGCGCGCCTGCTCATCGAGAGCGGCGCCGATGTGCGATACGTCGGCAGCGCCTGCCCGAAGACGCCCTGGAGCGAGCCCGACATGGAATGGCTGAAGGCCCGCGGTGTGCACGTGCAGTACCGCGCCACGCTGGAACAAGACATTGCCGCCGTGCGCGAGTTCAAGCCCGACCTGGCCATCGGCACCACCCCCGTGGTGCAGGCGGCCAAGCAGGCCACGATTCCTGGCCTGTACTTCACCAACCTGATTTCGGCTCGACCGTTGATGGGCCCGGCCGGTGCCGGCAGCCTGGCGCAGGTGGTGAATGCCGCCATTGCGAACAAGGCGCGTTTTCTGCAGATGCGCGAGTTCTTCGATGACGTCGGCCACGGCGACAAGTCGGGTGTGTGGGAAGGTGTTCCCGTCGAACGGCCTGAGTTCCGCGCCGAAACCAAGCGCCAGGTCATCAAACTGATCAAGAAGCGCAAGGCCGAGGAGATGATGTGATGGCCGACATCAAGGCACCGAAGCTCAATTACGTCATCGACCATGACCGGGCAGGCGGTTATTGGGGCGCGGTGTATGTGTTCACCGCCATCAAGGGGCTGCAGGTCATCATCGACGGCCCGGTGGGCTGCGAGAACCTGCCGGTCACCTCGGTTCTGCATTACACCGACGCGCTGCCGCCGCACGAGCTGCCCATCGTCGTGACCGGCCTGGCCGAAGAACAGCTGGGCCGTGAAGGCACCGAAGGCGCGATGAAGCGCGCCCATGCCGCGCTCGACCCCGATCTGCCGAGCGTGGTGGTCACGGGTTCCATCGCCGAGATGATCGGCGGCGGCGTCACGCCAGAAGGCACGACGATCCAGCGCTTCCTGCCGCGCACCATCGACGAAGACCAGTGGCAATGCGCCAACCGCGCGATGTACTGGCTGTGGACGCAATACGGTCTGCGCAAGGTACCGCAAAGAATTCCGTTCGAGCAACGGCCGGCCGGTGAGAAACCACGGGTGAACCTGATCGGCCCCTGCTACGGCACCTTCAACATGCCCAGCGACCTGGCCGAGATCCGCCGGCTGGTGCAAGGCATCGGCGCCGAAGTGAACATGGTCTTTCCGCTGGGCAGCCATCTGGCCGATGTCTCCCGCCTGGTCGAAGCCGACGTGAACATCTGCATGTACCGCGAGTACGGCCGCATGTTGTGCGAGGCGCTGGAGCGCCCTTACCTGCAGGCGCCCATCGGCCTGCACAGCACGACAGCGTTCCTGCGTGAACTCGGCCGCTTGCTGAATCTCGACCCCGAGCCCTTCATCCAGCGCGAGAAACACACCACCATCAAGCCCATCTGGGACTTGTGGCGCAGCGTCACGCAAGACTTCTTCGGCACCGCGAATTTTGCGGTGGTGGCCGGCGAAACCTATGCGCGCGGCATCCGCCACTTTCTCGAAGAAGAGATGGGCCTGCCCTGCAACTTCGCGGTGTCGCGGACGGCGGGCAACAAGACCGACAACGAGAACGTGCGCAAGCTCGTGCACGAGAAGACGCCGCTCGTCATGTTCGGCAGCTACAACGAACGGATGTACCTGGCCGAGACCGGGGGCGGCCACGGCCCGCGGCCGACCTACATCCCGGCCAGTTTTCCCGGCGCCATCATTCGTCGCGCGACAGGCACGCCTTTCATGGGGTATGCCGGCGCCACCTACATCATCCAGGAGTTCTGCAACGCACTCTTCGATGCGCTGTTCAACATCCTGCCGCTGGGCACCGAACTCGACAAGGTCGAGGCCACACCGGCGCGTTACCTCGGCGCACTGCCCTGGGACGAAGACGCCAATGCGCTGCTCGACGACGCCGTGGAGGCCCAGCCCGTGCTGGTGCGCATCTCTGCGGCCAAACGCTGGCGCGACGAGGCCGAGGCCGAAGCGCGCCGCCTGGGCGAAAAGCGCATCACGCTGGAGCGGGCTTCGCTCGCCTGCACCGGCGCGCTACCCAAGAAGCTTTCAGAGGTGCCCGCATGAACCTGGGTGGCACTCACCACTTTTGCAGAACGTGCCTGCACGCGCTGCCCCCAACGTTGCGGCACTCGGCCGCGACCGCCCTTGTCGCGCGGGCATTACGCGCGACTGGCCGCAAGGCCAAGCCAAAGGAGATTTCTTATGGCTGAAAGCAAGACCTCAATTTCGGGTCTCACCGACGACGAAGCGCAGGAATTCCACCGCTACTACGTCCAGGGTTTCATCGGCTTCACCGCCGTCGCCTTGGCCGCACACATGCTGGTGTGGGTCTGGCGCCCGTGGCTCTGATCAACTGATCAAGCCCATCTGACAGAAAGCGACAAGTCATGGCCAATACAAGCAGTGCAATTCATGCAGTACCGACTCTGGCGAACCGCAAGGAGCTCGTGCTTTTCGGACTGAGCTTTGTGGTGTTTCTCATCATTGCGCTCACGGGCGCCGTGCTGGGGCAGCCGTGGCGGACGTGGCTGCCAGGTGCAGAAGGCGTGGAAAGTTTGCTCGGTGGCGTCAAAGCCGCTGTCTATACCTTCATGTCATACGTAATTTGAATTAGGAGCTCGGAACCATGTGGAGAATCTGGCGTTTGATCGACCCCCTTCGGGTCCTGGTGGCGCAAGCCGTCTTTCTGTTCGGCCTGGCAGCGATGATTCACCTCATCCTGCTCAGCACGAACAAGTACAACTGGATGGACGGCCCCGCCAAGCGGGCAGTGGCATCGGCACCTGCGCAAACGGCGACCACCGCCGTGGCACAGCTGTCGACGGCGAAGTAAAGCAAGTCTCGTCAGCCGCAGCAGGCGAGGCCGATGTATCGGCTTTTGCCTGCTGCAACCAAACACTCGCCGCCTGAGGCCCAGCGCCTGGCGGTCGGAGAAGCAATATGGCCATGTTGAGTTTCGAGAGGAAGTACCGTGTGCGCGGTGGCACCCTCGTCGGCGGCGATCTGTTCGACTTCTGGGTGGGGCCGTTCTACGTCGGCTTCTTCGGTGTCACGACGCTGTTCTTCTCGTTCGTCGGCACGGCGATGATCCTTTGGGGCGCCTCGCAGGGCCCGACCTGGAACCTGTGGCAGATCAGCATTGCGCCGCCCGACCTGAAATACGGTCTCGGCATGGCGCCATTGATGGATGGCGGCCTCTGGCAGATCATCACGGTGTGCGCGGTTGGAGCCTTCGTCTCCTGGGCACTGCGCGAGGTGGAAATCTGTCGCAAGCTCGGCATGCAATTCCACGTGCCCATCGCATTCGGCTTTGCCATCTTCGCCTATGTCACCCTCGTGATCATCCGCCCCGTGTTGCTGGGCGCATGGGGCCACGGTTTCCCTTACGGCATCTTCAGTCACCTGGACTGGGTCTCGAATGTCGGCTACCAGTACCTGCATTTCCACTACAACCCGGCGCACATGATCGCCATCACCTTCTTCTTCACGTGCTGCTTTGCACTGTCGCTGCACGGGGGTCTCATCCTCTCGGCCAGCAACCCGAAGAAGGGCAATGTGGTGCGCACCACCGATCATGAAGACACCTTCTTCCGCGACGCCATCGGCTACTCGATCGGCTCGCTGGGCATCCACCGCCTGGGCCTGTTCCTCGCGCTGGCTGCAACGTTCTTCAGTGCGGTGTGCATCGTCATCAGCGGCCCGTTCTGGACCCGCGGCTGGCCCGAATGGTGGGGCTGGTGGTTGAACATGCCGATCTGGTCGAATTGGCCGCTGAAGTGAAGCAGGAGCAGACATGATCGAATACCAGAACCTCTTCACCAGCGTCCGCGCGGTGGGTCCCCTGCACAGCGGCGTGCCGCTGGGCCAGGGCAACTTCAGACGCGACGGCTCACCCGTCAGCTTTCCGCTCGCTGCCCGCCTGGGCATGGCGCAAATCGGGCCCATCTATCTCGGTGGTCTGGGGGTTGCGGCCCTGTTCCTCGGCCTGCTGTCGTTCGTCACCATCGGCTTGAACATGCTGGCGTCGGTGAACTGGGACCCGGTGCAGTTCATACGGCAGCTGTTCTGGCTGTCGCTCGACCCACCCGCACCGCAGTACGGCTTGAGCCTGCCACCGTTGAACGACGGCGGCTGGTGGCTGGTGGCGGGCTTCTTCCTCACCACCAGCATCATGCTGTGGTGGGTGCGGATGTACACCCGGGCCCGCGCGCTGGGCATGGGCACGCATGTGGCCTGGGCCTTTGCCGCAGCGATCTGGCTCTTCCTGGTACTGGGCTTCATCCGTCCGGTGCTGATGGGCAGCTGGAGTGAGGCGGTGCCCTTCGGCATCTTCAGCCACCTCGATTGGACGGCTGCCTTCAGCATCCGCTACGGCAATCTGTTCTACAACCCGTTCCACGCGCTTTCCATCGTCTTCCTGTACGGGTCGGCGCTGCTGTTCGCGATGCACGGTGGCACCATCCTGGCCGTCAGCCGCTTTGGCGGCGAACGTGAACTCGAACAGATCGTCGACCGCGGCACTGCCAGCGAGCGTGCGGCACTGTTCTGGCGCTGGACGATGGGCTTCAACGCCACGACGGAATCTATCCACCGCTGGGCATGGTGGTTTGCCGTGCTGACGCCGCTGACGGGCGGTATCGGCATCCTGCTCACCGGCACCGTGGTCGACAACTGGTACCTCTGGGCCGTGCAGCACGG
>JBBSCV010000044.1:0-16112 GCA_038249925.1 Burkholderiales bacterium | reverse complement strand
GACGAAGCGCAGCAAGTGCGCGCCTGGACCCTGGCCAACGTGCGCGGCACGGTGCAGGCCGACATCCTGAAAGAAGACCAGGGCCAGAACACCTGCATCTTCAGCACCGAGTTTTCACTCAAGGTGATGGGCGACATCGCGCACTGGTTCGTGCAGCACGACGTGCGCAATTTCTACAGCGTGAGCATCAGCGGCTACCACATCGCCGAGGCCGGGGCCAACCCCATCAGCCAGCTGGCCTTCACGCTGAGCAACGGCTTCACGTTTGTCGAGGCCTACCTTGCGCGCGGCATGCACATCGACGACTTCGCGCCCAACCTCAGCTTCTTCTTCAGCAACGGCATGGACCCCGAGTACACCGTGCTCGGTCGGGTGGCCCGAAGGATTTGGGCGGTGGCATTGCGCGACCGTTACGGCGCCAATGAACGCAGCCAGAAGCTGAAGTACCACGTGCAGACCAGCGGCCGCAGCCTGCACGCGCAGGAGATCCAGTTCAACGACATCCGCACCACGCTGCAAGCGCTGATCGCGGTCTACGACAACTGCAACAGCCTGCACACGAATGCCTTCGACGAAGCCATCACCACGCCCACCGAAGACAGCGTGCGCCGCGCCATGGCCATCCAGATGATCATCAACCGTGAATGGGGCCTGGCGAAGAACGAGAACCCGAACCAGGGCGCGTTCGTCATCGACGAAATCACCGAACTGGTGGAAGAAGCGGTGCTGGCCGAATTCGAGAAGATCGCCGAACGCGGCGGTGTGCTGGGTGCGATGGAAACGGGCTACCAGCGCAGCAAGATTCAGGAAGAGAGCATGCATTACGAGATGCTCAAGCACACCGGCGAGTACCCGATCATCGGCGTCAACACCTTCCGCAACCCGCATGGGGATGCGGTGCAGGAAAGCATCGAGCTGGCGCGCAGCACAGAAGAAGAAAAGCAGGGTCAGCTGCAGCGGCTGCAGGACTTCCAGGCACGCCACGCGGCCGAGGTCCCGGCGATGGTGCGGCGCCTGCAGCAGGCGGTGATGGCCAACGACAACGTCTTCGCGGTGCTGATGGACGCCGTGCGCGTGTGCAGCCTGGGGCAGATCACGAATGCGCTGTTCGAGGTGGGCGGGCAGTACCGGCGCAGCATGTAAGGCACCGCTTTTTTGCCCATTTTCTGCCATTTTGCTGCCGCATTTCTGCCGCTTTTGTCGCCTTACCCCGCCGGTGGCTTCATGCAGAATCGACCGCGATCGATCATCCTGGAGCCCGCATGGCCTACCGGTGGAGCCTGCAGGGGCCTGCCTTTGAATTTCCCACACCGTTCGGCACCGAGAACCGGTTCCTGGTGTGGCGCGGCTATGCGCTGATCGTCTTTGCCGTGGTCATAGCGGCGGTGGTGTCCTTCGTCGACGGCGACTCGGCGGCAGAGTTCGCCTTCACGCTGGAAAAGCTGCCCGAACCGGCCAGCGTCGTGCCGCATCTCGTGGCGGCAATGCTGCTTTCGTTGCTGGGGGCGCGCGACCTGTGGAAGGCCTCGGCGCAGCGCAGCTTGTTGCTGGCGCCGGGGCAGCCGAATTCACTGGCAGGCGATGTGCCGCGCGAAGGCAGCGGCATCGGCCACGGCGCAGAGGCTCTGCGCCGGCTGCTGGAGGTAGGCGAGTTCAAGCACGGCGAAGTGGCGGGTCCCTATGCCTCGGCGCTGGCCGCTCTGGGGCTCGATCTCGCGGCAGCGCCGACCACGCTGCATGCCTATCTTCGCGTGCGTCTGGCCCATCTGGCCTTGGCGGCGGGGCTGGCCCTGGTGCTGCTGCTGTGCTTCCTGGCTTTCAGCCAAGCGCCTGCGCAGGGCCTGGCCGCACTGGTGCCCTTGCTGGTGTGCGCGGGCGTGCTGGCGTTGCGCGCGCTGCAGCCCGATGCCGACGCGCTGCCGCCCTGGGTGGTGGCGCTGCTGGTGCTGCTGACAGGTGTGCTGGCCGCCACGCTCGCTTCGTATGCCGGCGTGGTGCCGCGTGCTGAATCGGTGCCGCGCCTGGGCCTGCCCCTGGCCGCTGCCGTGATGCTGGGCAGCGTGTTCGTCTTCGAAGCCCTGGGTGTGCTGGCGGCCCGTGCGCAGCTGCAGGCCACCTGGCTGCCTGCAGTGGCCGCGGAAGAGGGCGTCATGGCCTTCGATGGCGACCCCGAGCAGTTGCTGCGCGACATCGACCTCGAACTGCACCGCCAGTGGACCGAGGGCATTCCCAACCGACGCTACGCCTGGCAGGCAGCGCCGCCGGGTCTGCCGTCGGGTGTGCCGCCCGATGCGGCCGTGCTTGCCAGCGTGGAAGGCAACTTCCAGGCCGTGGTGCTGGAAGAGTCGCAGCCCCTCGTGCCTGGCGCGGCGCGCGCCACCGCAGCCCCGATGTCGCAATCGCCGCAGCGCTTGCGCGGTCTGCTGGCGCTGGACGTGGCGGGGCTGCTGTGGAGCCTGGCCGGCGCGCTGGCCTGGGTGTGGCTGGCCTGGGCGCACATGCGTGCGCCGGGTGCGTCGTGGATACCGGGCGCCGCGGGCATCGTGGGCCTGGCAGTGGGTGGCTATGCGTTGCGGGTGGGCCATCTGCTGTGGAGCCGTGTCGAAGTGACTTCCACGCTCACCTGGCTGCAACTCGGCGGTGCAGTGCAGCGTGCGGCCGAAACCGGCCGCGGCCGCGCCGAGAGCCTGCGGGTGCCCGAGCTGCGCCTGCAGGCTCGCGTGGCATTGCTGAAGTCGGTGTTCTACGCGTCTGCGCCCCACGGCCCGGGCAGCCGCGGGATGCTGGAACTGCAGGCCCTGCGGCCCGCTGCCGAGGCCTGGCTGACAGCCGTTCAGGAACTTGCCCGCAAGGCCCAGCCGCCGGCCACGGCGGCGGTGCAGGCCGCTGCCCGTGCCAAGGCGCGTGACGTACGCCCCGCCGAGCCAGAGGCCGCGCCGTCCGCGCCACGGCGACCGGCATACTTTTGCCCGCACTGCGGCACGCCGTTGCTGCCGGGCGCGCGCTTTTGCCAGCATTGCGGTTCGGTGGTCACGCCCGAGTGACGGTTCGCGCGCGAGGTTCTGGCTGAAGGGGGCCTCCTACAATCAGAAGCATGAACGCTGCGTTGCCCACAGCATCCTTGCCGCAGCCACCCCCGCCGGCGCCGGTCACGCCGTCCACGCTTTCTCATCCGGCGCGACGCATCCGCGAATTGCCCGACGAACTGGTGAGCCAGATCGCCGCGGGCGAAGTCGTCGAACGCCCGGCGTCTGTCGTGCGTGAACTGGTGGACAACGCGCTGGACGCCGGCGCGACGCAGATTGCCGTGCGCCTGGTGGCCGGCGGCGTGCGCGCCATCGTGGTGGAAGACGATGGCGGCGGCATCGCCCGCGAAGACCTGCCGCTGGCGCTGAAGCGCCATGCCACCAGCAAGATCCAGTCGCTGGCCGAACTCGAATCGGTGGCCACGATGGGCTTTCGTGGCGAGGCGCTGGCGGCCATCGCTTCGGTGGCCGAGATGACGCTCACCACGCGCACCGCCGACGCACCGCACGCCTGGCGCCTGCAGGCACGCAGCGGTGAACTGGCGCCCGCTGCGCGCGGCACCGGCACCACGGTGGAAGTGAACGAACTCTTCTTCAGCACCCCGGCGCGGCGCAAGTTCATGAAGACCGACGCCACCGAATTCGCGCATGCGCTGGAAGCGGTGCGGCGCCATGCGCTGGCGCGTCCCGACGTGGGTTTTGCCGTGTGGCACGACAGCCGCCTCGCCGCGCAGTGGCGGGCTGGCCCTGCCGCCCAGCGCTGGGCCGATGTGCTGGGCAAGGACTTCATCGCCGCCAGCCGGCCGCTGCAGGCCGAACGCGGGCCGCTGCTTCTGCGAGGGCTGGCCGGCCAGCCCGAAGCCGCGCGTTCGCGGGCCGATCTGCAATACCTCTTCGTCAACGGCCGCCACGTGCGCGACCGCCTGCTCGCCCACGGCGTGCGTTCGGCCTATGAAGACCAACTGCACGGCAGCCGCCAGCCGGCCTACCTGCTGTTCTTGCAGATTGCGCCCGAGCTGGTGGACGTGAACGTGCACCCGACGAAGATCGAGGTGCGCTTCCGCGACGGCCGCGCCGTGCACCAGGCCGTGCGCGCGGCGGTGGAAGATGCGTTGGCGCCCAGCCGCGCTGCGGCCGAGGCCCAGGCCTTGGCGGCAGCGGCACCCGGCGCAGCGACGGTGCCCGGCATGGCCGCCGCGCCGGGGCTGCCGTCGGTCCCGTTGTCTCCTGCGGCCGGCTGGCAGCCCTCGCTGGCCTGGGCCACCCCGGCCGCGCATGAAGCTGCCGCGGTCTGGCGCACGCCGCAGGGCAGCGGCGGGCTGACGGCCTGGGCGGCGCTGCGCAGCAACGAGGGTGCGCCGTTCGCCGTATCGCCCGCAGAATCGTCCGCCGCAGCGACTGTGTCCGCTGCGCCCGCCGACACCACGGCCTGGCCGCTGGGCCGTGCCATCGCGCAGATCGGCGGCGCCTACGTGCTGGCCGAAAACGCGCACGGCCTGGTGGTGGTGGACATGCACGCGGCGCACGAACGCATCGTCTACGAAGGCCTCAAGCGTTCGGCCCAGGGCCAGGCCCGGCTGCCCGCGCAACCCTTGCTCATCCCGCAGGCCCTGGCGGCCACGGCGGCCGAGATCGCCACTGTCGAGGCCGAAGCCGAAACGCTGCTCGCGCTGGGCCTCGATGTGGGTGTGCTTTCCGCCGGCACGCTGGTGGTGCGCAGCGGCCCGGCGGCGTTGTTGGCCGGTGGCACCGCCGACCTCGCCGAGCTCACGCGTTCGGTGCTGGCTGAACTGCAGGAAGCCGGCGCCAGCCGCGTGGTGCAACGCGCGCGTGACGAACTGCTGGCCACCATGGCCTGCCACGGCGCGGTGCGCGCCAACCGACGCCTGACTTTGGAAGAGATGAACGCGCTGCTGCGCGAGATGGAGAACACCGAGCGCGCCGACACCTGCAACCACGGCCGCCCCACCTGGCGCCAGGTGACGATGAAGGAGCTGGACGCGCTGTTCCTGCGCGGGCGCTGACCTGTTCTAGCGGTGCGTTGCCGCCCGGGCGCGCAGGCGCTGGCGCCGCTTGAGCCGCACCTGCAGATGCCAGATGCCGTTCACCAGCGCGTAGGCCAGTGCGCCGAAGCCCACCGCGAACACCGCCGCACCCAGCAGCAGCGGCTTGCCTACGGCTGCCATTCGGTCGGCGCTGCGCTGCCAGAAGCCGCGCTTGTCGGCCGGGTTGTCAGTCGGATGGGCAGCCGGGTCGTCCGCCGTCCCATCGCCCGGCAGCGGCGGCGGCTTGGTGCCGTCTTCGCCCAGCAGCCAGCTGCCCACGCGCCAGGCCCCGAAGTACACCGGGCCGAAGGTCAGCGGCGTGTTGATCAAAGTGGCCGCCAGCGCCGAAGGCACGTTGGCGCGAAGCAACACCGACGCGGCCGCCGCCATCGGTATCTGCGCCACCGGCGTGATGAAGGCGAAGAACACGCCGATGGCCACGCCCAGCGCGATGCCACGGCGGCTGCTGTGCCACAGCCGCTGGTGCAGCAGCGAAGGCCCCAGCCAGCGCAGCCAGCGGTTGGCGGCCAGACTCTCCCGCGTGGGCATCAGGCGACGCAGTCGGTTCAGCATGAAGTTCTTGTCGTGGGCTCGGGCGTCTTGCCGGCGGCGGTTGCCAGCCCGGCTCTGCATTTTCGCTTGCCCTGGGGCCCAAGCAGGGCTTGAAAGATGCAGACAACTCCCCGGGTTTCGCGGTGACATGCTGCCGCGCTGGGCAGGTTTCCCGGTGCGGCCTGCGAATCAGGCATCAAGGGCCGCGTTCATTACCGCCTGTGCAGCACGTTGGCGGCGCGCACGCGGCCCACTTCGATGCCGTTCCAGTTCACCAGCGCGACATCGGCAAGGCTTTGCACGAAGCCCGCTTCGCTCTCGGCCAGCGGCAGCAAGCGCGCCAGCAGCGCGGCCATCACCACCTCGCAGGCGCGGGCGGTGTTGCCGTCGTCCATCTTCACGGCCACGCCCAGGCCCAGCGAGGGCAGCGCGGCGCAGTACACGCCTTCCGCCCCCACCTTGCAGAACACCCGTTCGCCGAAGTGTTCCATCACCCGCGTGTCGAAGCGGCCCGTGCCGGCCACCATGAAGGGGGCGCGTGCCACCGCCTGGCGCAACCGCAGGGCCGCCGCAGCGTGGCCGGGCTTCAGGCCGATGCCGGTGGCCACACGCGCGAAGGCATGCGCCAGGTGGCGCAAAGGAATGGCATAGGTGGGGATGCTGCAGCCGTCGGTGCCCACCGCAGTCCGGGCCAGGTCGTAGCCGGTGCTCGACTGCAGGGCTGCCGTCACTTCGCGCATCACCGGGTGGTCGGGTTTCACGTAGCCCGTGAGGAAGGCGCTGCGGTCATCTTCGCCGGCCATCAAGCAACCCAGGCAGACGAAGCCCGCGTGCTTGCCCGAGCAGTTGTTGTTCAGCGCATTCGGCTGGCCGCCGGCTGCCGCCATGGCCTTGATGGCGCCGTCGAAATAGGGCCAGTGGGTGCCGCATTCCAGCGCCGCGACATCCACGCCTGCCTTCGCCAGCATCGAGGCCGCAACGGCGGTGTGGCGCGCCTCACCGCCATGGCTGGCGCAGGCCAGCGCCAGTTCTTCATCGTTGAGGCCGTAGCGTTCGGCCGCGCCGCTTTCCACCAGCGGCAGGGCCTGCAGCACCTTCACGGCGCTGCGCGGGAAGATGGGCCTGTCGATGTCGCCCCAGGCGCTGTGCAGCGTGCCATCGGCGTCGACCACGGCCACGGCGCCGCGGTGGGCCGATTCGAGGGTGAGCCCGCGCAGGGCTTCGACGAGAACGGGGTTGGCTGGCATGCTGGCGACTTTAGCCTGGGGCCCAAGCGCTCAGACGCTCGGAAGTCCAGACGCTCGGCATTCCGGCTTTCTCGGGCCGTTCCGCATGGCCCGTCGGCCCTGGGCCGGGGTGCGAGCGGCCCAATCTGGCTGCAGGGTTGGCGCGCTCAGCGCAGCGGCAGCGCCAGCACGGCACGCACGCCGTCGGCCAGCGCGCGGCTGGCGCCGCGTTGCCACGCCGCGTGTGCCGCGTCGGGCCCCAGCAGCACGCGCGTGAAGCGGCGCATGCGCTTCAAGTCGCGCTGGTCGCCGGGGTCGAAGGCGCCGCAGCGCTGCGGCCATTGCGCTTCGCACAAGCCCATGGTTTCTGCGGCCAGCGCGGCGTGGCGCAGCCGGGCCAGCACCGGCGTCACGTTCCACAGCGCGTACATCACGGCCACCATCTGCAGACCTTCCCAGCCCACGGCCAGGCTCTGGTGCAGGTCGGACGCGGCAGCCTGCCAGCGGCGCAGCGCCAGCAGCGCCGTGCCGCGCGCCTCGAACGCGCCCGAGGCCAGGTCCCAGTCCTGCAGCGCCAGGCCTTCAGTGGCCAGCGACAGCAACTCGTCCAGCACCTGGGCGCCGCGCCCAGCCTGGGTGGCGGCCACCGCCACGTTGTAGCGGCCGGCGTTGATGAGATGCCGGTTGCCCGAGCGTTGCCACAGTGCCAGGGACTGGGCCGACAAGGCAGTGGCCTGCGCATGGTCGCGGTCGATCACCGTGCACAGGTGGGCCTGCAGCGACAGCAGCGAAGCCTCGCTGTTGGGCCGCCCCACCGCGCGCGCCAATGGCAGCGCCTGCGCGATGAGCTCGCGTGCTCGCACGTGGTCGCGGTCCAGCAGCCAGTGCATGCGCGCGCCGCGCGACAGCACCATCACTTGCAGCGCCGGGTCGTTGCAGGGGCGCTCGAACGCGGCCTGCAGGTGCGGGCGCGCGGCGTCGCGCTGGCCGGCTTCGCACCAGCACCAGGCCGCCATAGCGTGCCCGCCGGCGGCCAGCGAGTCGTCGAGCCCCGGGCTGGCCAGCAGCGTGTCCAGCAGCTGCAGGCCGCTGTGCGGCAGGGCGATTTCGCCCCACGAGCTTTGCAGTATCAGCACCAGCCGCACAGCGGCGTTGCCGTCGCCGTCCGCCGGGGCGTGGGCCAGGGCCTGCAGCAGGTTCGGCAGTTCTTCGCGCACGCTGGGCAGCGGGGGCGTGGCCGGCAGCGCGAGCGCCCAGTCCAGCAACCAGGCCAGCAGCCGGCCGCGCGCGCGGCGCAGCGTGGGCGCGTCGTGCTGTGCCAGCGTGAATTCGCGCACCGACTCCAGCGGCAGGGTGCGCCGAATGCCGTCATGCCCGACGCTGCTGCGCACCACCGACGATCCCTGCAGCTGGTTCAGCAAGGTTTGCGTGGCGGCCAGGCTGGCGGGCGGCGGGTCGGCAGGCGGCGCCGCAGTGGCGGGGCTGTCTGGCGCGGCGTCGTCCGGCGCGGCGTCGTCCTGCACGGCGTCGTCTTGCGCGGGCGGATCGAAAGCGCGGGAAATCGCCGCTGCGGTTTCCAGCGTGGCACCCGCCGGCAGCAGGCTCAGGGCGGACAGCAGGCGCTGTTGCGGCGGCGTCAGCAGGTGCCAGCTCCAGGCGATGACGTCGAGCATCGATGCCTGGCGCGGGTCGCTGCCGCTGCGCGGGCCGCGCCGCGTCAGGAACGCCAGGCTGCCGGCCGGCGCCGTGCTGTCCTGGCGGGCGGACTGCAGCACGGCCAGCGTTTCTGCCGGGTCCAGCGTGCGTGTCTGCGCTGCTGCCAGCTCGATGGCCAGGGGCAGGCCGTCCAGCCACCGCACCAGCGCGTTCAGTGCGGCGTGGTTGCCGGCGCTGACATGGAAGTCGGGCCGGTGGGCCCGCGCGCGGTCGACGAAGAGCGCCACCGCGTCGTTCACCGCCACGGCGTCCAGCGGGGCGTCGGCGGCGGGCAGTTCCAGCGCGCTCAGCTGGAAGTTCTGCTCACCGTCCAGCTCCAGCGCGCGGCGCGACGTGACGATGCAACGCAGCCCCGGCAGCTGTTCCAGCAGCGCGGCCACGGCCTGCACCGCGCCTTCGCGCAGTTGTTCGGCGTTGTCCAGCACCAGCAGCGCGGCCCGGCCGTCCAGCGCCGTGAGCAACTGCTCCATGGTGTCGCCGCCGCCGTCCAGCCGCAGCGCCATCTGCAGGCGGTCCAGCAGTTCAGAACGGCTGAAGGCGCCGACCAGCGGCACGAACACCACGTGGTCGATGGGTGGGTTGTCGTGGCCCAGTGGCTGCTGCGCCGCGGCCTGAAAGGCGCGGCGGGCCGCCTCGACCGCCAACCGCGTCTTGCCCGCGCCGCCCGGCCCCAGCACGCTGACCAACCGTTCCCGGGCAATCAACGCCAGCAGCCGCGTGGTCTGCGCCTCGGCGCCGATCAGCCGCGTGGCGTAGTTCGGCAGGCGGGCGGCGCTACCACCGGCGCTGGGCGCGCTGGTTTCGGTGGTGGCGTCAGCAGTGGGTTCGGCGCTGGTATCAGCGCTGGTCTCAGCGCTGGTCTGTGCGCTTCGCGCCGCCGCGGCCGGCATCGGTGGCGTGGCGGCCTCTGCCGTGGTCGCCCGCCCAGCGCGACCATCGCGGCCATCGCCCAGCCTGTCGGCCATGGCCTGCAGGCGCTGGCGTTCTTCCACCACCCATTCATCGAAAAAACCGGGCAGCAGCTCACCGCCATACAGCGACAGCGCCTGCGCGGGCGGTGCGCTGCGCCAGCCGGTCTCGAAGGCGGTGACGTCGCACCACAGCGCGCCGGGCACGGTGCGCAGCACGCGCCTGTCGGCGAGCAGAACCTCGGGGCCACCGGCAGGCTCCAGCACCGCGCGCAACAGCGACAGCGTCTGGCGCAGACGGTTGCGGCCCTGCAGCGCATCGGCCTCGGGCCACAGCAGCGCCGTCAATTCTTCGCGTGCATGGTCGCGCGCGGGGGCCATGGCCAACCTGGCCAGCAACGCCATCGCAGCGCGGCTGCGCAGGCGCGTCAGGCGGTGGCGGCCATCGTCGAGTTTGAAACCGCCCAGCAAGCGCACGCGCCAGACGGCGGCATCAGCGCTGCTGTCGAGGGGGCTGGCGACGGGGGCGAATGAGGTGTCCACGGGCATGCGGCGTGACGCTGCGGGGAGGGCAGCACTGGGCGGATAGGGACTGAACCAGGACCGGCGGCAGTTTAGAGGCCGGATTTCGACGAAACGAGTGACGAATGCCGGTTTCAGGCCCTGAAGGCGAACCGACCCCGCGAACGATGGTGCAGGCGCCCGACCGACACAATCGCGCGATGCAACTTCTCGGTGTCGACTTCACCTGTGCGCCCACGCGCCGCAAACCCATCACCGTGGCCCGCGGCCAACTCGTCGGCACCGTGCTGCGCCTGCAGGCGCTGCAGGCCTTGCCCACGCTGGCCGCGTTCGAAGCGCTGCTGGCCGAGCCCGGCCCCTGGCTCGGCGGTCTCGACTTCCCCTTCGGCCTGCCGCGCGAGTTTGTGGTGTCGCTGGGCCTGGGCGAGAACAGCGCAGCCGTCATCGCCGAAGTGCAGCGCCGTTGCCCCACGCGCATGGCTTTTCGCGCGCTGGTCGATGCGTGGGGCAACGGCCGCCCGGACGGCCGGCGGCTCATCCACCGCGCCACCGACAGCGCGATGCCCGGCATCAGTTCCACCAGCCCGCTGCAGACGCGTTATGTGCCGGTGGGCTTCATGTATTTCGAGGGGTTTTCTCGTGTGATGGCTGCCGCTGCCACGGTGCCGCGCCTGCACGAAGGCGACCCGCAACGGGTGGCGCTGGAAGCCTACCCCGGCCTGCTGGCTTTCGAGCTGATTGCCCGGCGTTCCTACAAGAACAGCGACGAGCCCGACCGGCTGATCGCGCGCAAGGACATCGTCGAAGCGCTGGAACAAGGCCGCACCCGGCTCGGCCTGCGGCTGAAGCTCACGCATGCGCAACGCGAAGCCCTGGTGGACGACGCCAGCGGCGACCGGCTGGACGCCGCGCTTTGCCTGGTGCAGGCGGCGTGGGCTTCGTCGCAAGCTGGTTATGGCCTGCCGAAGGAGGTGGATGTGGTGGAAGGCTGGATCACGGGTGCCTAGCCGCCGCGCCGCGCCGCCATCGCCCGCTGCCGAGGCCTGGTTCGCGGCACGCGGCTGGGCGCCGTTTGCCTTTCAGCGCGAGGTCTGGGCCGCGATGGCCGCTGGCAAGAGCGGCCTGCTGCACGCCACCACCGGCAGCGGCAAGACGTATGCGGTGTGGATGGGCGCGCTGCAACGCGCGCAGACCGTGAAAGAAGCCCCCGGGCTGCAGGTGCTGTGGCTGACGCCGATGCGCGCGCTGGCGGCCGACACCGCACGCGCGCTGCAACTGCCGCTGCCCGACTTGGCGCCGGCGTGGACCGTGGGAACGCGCACCGGTGACACGCCGAGCGCCGAACGGGCGCGGCAAGACCGGCGCTTTCCGTCGGCGCTGGTCACCACGCCGGAGTCGCTGAGCCTGATGCTCACGCGCCAGAACGCCTACGCCGAACTGGCCGGCGTGCACACCGTGGTCGTCGATGAATGGCACGAGCTCATCGCCAGCAAGCGCGGCGTGCAGGTGCAGCTGGCGCTGGCGCGGCTGCAGCGCTGGAACCCGGGGCTGGTGGTGTGGGGCCTGTCGGCTACGCTCGGCAATGTGGAAGAAGCCATGCTCACGCTGTGCGGCCCCGGCGCGCTGCGCGTGCAGGGCCGGGTGGAGAAGGCCTTGCGCATCGACACCCTGCTGCCGCACGAGCCGGGCCGCTTCAGCTGGGGTGGCCATCTGGGCGCGCAGATGCTGCAACCGGTGGTCGACGAGATCGAGGCCAGCAGCACCGCGCTCGTCTTCACCAACACGCGCAGCCAGGCCGAGATCTGGTACCAACTGTTGCTGCAGGCGCGGCCTGATTGGGCCGGCATCGTGGCGCTGCACCACGGCAGCCTGGACAAGGAGGTGCGCGCCTGGGTCGAAGCCGGCTTGAAGGCCGGGCAGCTGAAGGCGGTGGTGGCCACCAGCAGCCTCGACTTGGGTGTCGACTTCCTGCCCGTGGAGCGGGTGCTGCAGATCGGCAGTGCCAAGGGCGTGGCGCGGCTGCTGCAGCGCGCCGGCCGCAGCGGCCACGCGCCGGGCCGCGAGAGCCGCGTCACGCTGGTGCCCACCAACACGCTGGAACTGGTGGAAGCCGCGGCTGCGCGCCGCGCCGCGCTGGCCGGCCTGGTGGAAGCGCGCACCAGCCCCGACAAGCCGCTGGACGTGCTGGTGCAGCACCTCGTCACCGTGGCCCTGGGCGGCGATGTGGACGCCCAGGGGCAGCCCTGCACCGGCTTCGTCTCCGATCAGTTGTTC
The DNA here is from genome assembly GCA_038249925.1 of Burkholderiales bacterium. Classification (GTDB taxonomy): domain Bacteria; phylum Pseudomonadota; class Gammaproteobacteria; order Burkholderiales; family Burkholderiaceae_C; genus Rubrivivax. Next base: position 3,843 of record JBBSCV010000044.1, on the reverse strand, counting down.
GAGGAAGTGCGCGCCACCCGCGCCTACGGCGAGCTGCAGCGCGACGAGTTCGACTGGGCGCTGGCCTTTGTCGAACGCGGCGGCGACAGCCTCACCGCCTACCCCGAATACCACCGCGTGGCGCTGGTCGACGGCCGCTGGCGCGTGCCCGACCGCGGCGTGGCCAAACGCCACCGGCTGCAAGTGGGCACCATCGTCAGCGATGCCTCGATGTCGGTGAAGTGGCTGTCGGGCGGCACCATCGGCAGCATCGAGGAAGGTTTCATCGCGCGCCTGGACAAGGGCGACAACTTCGTCTTCGCCGGCCGCGTGCTGGAGTACGTGCGCACGCAGGACATGGCCGTCTACGTGCGGGCCGGCAACAAGAAAAAAGGCGTGGTGCCGTCGTGGGCGGGCAGCAAGATGCCGCTTTCCAGCGAACTGGGCGATGCGGTACTGGCGCTGCTGGACGAGACAGCAGCCACGCTGGCGGCTGCTGGTGATGGCGCAGCGCACGTGTTCACCGACCCCGAACTGCAAGCTGCACTCCCGATGCTGCTGGCGCAGGTGCAGATCTCGAAGCTGCCGGGCCGCCACAGCCTGCTCGTGGAGCGCCTGACGTCGCGCGAAGGACACCACCTCTTCATCTACCCGTTTGCCGGGCGCAATGTGCACATCGGCCTGGCGCAGCTGCTCGCCTGGCGCCTGGCGCGCAGCGAGCCCAACACCTTCTCGATGAGCGTCAACGACTACGGCCTGGAGATTCTTTCGGTCAAGCCGGTGGCTGACGATGCCCTGCACGGCGCAGAACTCTTCACGACCGAAGGCTTGCTGGCCGACGTGCTGGCCAGCCTGAACTCGGGCCAGCTGGCGCAGCGGCGCTTTCGCGAGATTGCGCGGGTGGCCGGTCTCGTGTTCGGCGGCTACCCGGGGGCGCCGAAAAGCACGCGCCAGCTGCAGGCCAGCAGCAGCCTTTTCTTCGAGGTGTTTCGCAAGTACGACGCCAGCAACCGCCTGCTGCACCAGGCCGAGCGCGAGGTGCTGGCGCAAGAGCTGGACATCGCCAGGCTGACGCACACGCTGCAGCGCATGGCCCGGCTGCCCATGCAGCGGGTGGAGCTGACGGCGCCCAGCCCGCTGGCGCTGCCGCTGCTGGTGGAGCGGCTGCGCGAACAGCTCAGCACCGAGAAGCTGAAAGACCGGCTCGATCGCTTGCTGGCCGAGGCCGAGGCCGCGCTGGTCGCGCCTGCGCCAAGACGGCGCGCTGCGCGGCTACGATCCAGGGCATGACGCCTTCTTGCATCGCTGGTTTGTGCGCGCTCACGTTCTGGGCCCTTGCCAGCCTGCCCGCCACCGCCGCCAGGCCGTCCAAACCCGAGCCGCTGCAGGGTGTGGTGACGCAGGTCATCGACGGCGACACGCTGCGCTTCAATGTCGCCGGGCAGCCGGCCATCGAGGTGCGGCTGGCGCAGATCGACGCCCCTGAGCTTTGCCAGGCCGGGGGCGCAGAAGCGCGCCGGGCGCTGAGTGAGCTGGCGTTGAACAAGCCCGCCACGCTGCGCCCCACCGGGCGCGACCGCCAGGGCCGCAGCATCGGCGTGCTGGTGGTGGACGGCGCCAGCGTCGGCCAGCGCCTGGTGCAGGAAGGTCACGCCTGGAGCCTGGTCGGCCGCAACGGCCGCGGCCCGCTGGTGAAGGAAGAGCGACTGGCGCAGGCGCTGAACCGCGGCCTGCATGCCGAGCGCACGGCCGTCAAGCCCGAAGACTTTCGGCGCAGCAACGGGCCCTGCAGATAGCTTTCAGCACAGCAGGAACAGCAGGCACAGCAGGCTCCGCGTTTCAGCGGCCCGCCGCGGCGGCTTCGCGTGCCGCCGCGGCGGCGGCCAGAAAGTCGTGCAGCAGCGCCCTGTCGTCCACCGTGTGCGGGTGCCCGGGTTGGTGAAATTCTGGGTGCCACTGCACGCCGGCCACGAAGCCGGGCCCGCGCCAGCGTATGGCTTCGACGAGGCCGTCGTCGGCACAGCGGGCCTCGACGATGAAGTCGGGCGCCAGGTCCTTGATGCCCTGGTGGTGAATGCTGTTGGTGTTGAAACGTTGCACGCCCTGGAAGATCGAGGCCAGCCGTGTGCCGGGCACCAGCTCCACCGTGTGGTGGTGGTGTTCGTAGCGGCCCGGCACACGGTGCGGCACTTTCGTACCCTTGGCTTCGGGATGCTGGGTTTCGATGTCCTGCCACAGCGTGCCGCCGAAGTGCACGTTCAGCAGCTGCAGCCCGCGGCAGATGCCGAAGACGGGCTTGCCGGCATCGACGAAGGCCTGCACCAGGTCACGTTCATAACGGTCGCGCACACGGTCGCCGTGCCATTCGGGGTGCAGCGGGGCCTCGCCATAACTCTCGGGCGCCACATCGTTGCCGCCCTGCAGCACCAGCCCGTCCAGCGCCTCGGCGTAGTCGTCCAGATCGATCTCGCTGCGCTGCACGATGCTCTCGGCATCCACCGCCGGCACCATCACCGGCACCGCGCCGCCGCCCAGCAGCCAGTGCGCCACGCCCTGTTCCAGGTAGTGCAGGGTCTTGCTCCAGACGCCGGTGGCCGGATGTCCGTCAGTGCCGGGGTAGTAGATGCGTGCCGAGGCACCGATGAGCAGCGGGCGGGCGCTGCTCATGGGGCCGCACCCGCCACGCGCACCCAGCGCAGTTCCACCTGGTCGTTGGGCCACTGCACCAGCGTCACCTTCTTCGCCATGGCCCAGGTGAGCGTGCGGCGGTACAGCGGAATCAGCGGCAGGTCGTCGGCCATCAGGCGCAGCGCGGTGGTGACCATGGCGCGGCGGCGCGTGAGATCGGGCTCCACGCGCAGGCCGTCGATCAGCGTGTCGAGCTGCGCATTGCTGTAGCGCCCGGCGTTGAAGGTGCCCTGGCCTTCGCGGCTGTAGGTGCGTACCAGGCCGTTCAGCGAATTCCAGGCATCGGGCAGCGGCGTCCAGCCGACCTCGAAAAACGGCGTGTTGCCGCCCGTCAGGCGCGGGAAGAACTGCGTGCTGGGGCTGCTCCGCAACTGCGTGCGTATGCCCACCTGCGTGAGCATCGCGGCCACCGCCTGGCAGACGTTTTCACGCCAGGCCACGTTCACGCAGTCCAGCGGCACCGAAAAGCCGTTCGGGTAGCCCGCCTCGCCCAGCAGCTGGCGTGCACGCGCGGGGTCGTAGCGCAGGCGTTTGTCGAGCTCGGCCGGGCTGCCGTCGACCATCGGCGACAGAAAGGCGCCGGTCGCCTCGGCCTGTCCGCGCAAGACCTTGTCGACGATGAGCGGCACGTTGATGGCGTGGTAGACGGCCTGGCGCACACGCAGGTCCTTGAAGGGGTTGCGGCCCTTCACGTCGCTGCCTTCGAGTTCGGGCCGCGCCTGGTCGAAGCCCAGGTACTGCTGGCCGATGTCGGCCGACTGCGCCAGCGTCATGCGCCTGTCGGCCTGCAGGCGGCGAATGTCCTGGTAGGGCGGGTCGAGCACCAGGTCCACCTCGCCCGAGGTCAGCGCCGCCAGCCGCGTGGCGTCGCTCTTGATGACCACGAAAGTCACCTGCTCGACATTGCCGCTGCGCTTGTCGGCCCAGCCCCACCAGGGCCCGTGGCGGCGCAACACGGTGCGTATGTCGGGCTCGTAGCGTTCCAGCCGGAAGGGACCGGTGCCGTTGGCGTGGCGCACCGCATGCGTTTCCTGTCGGGCATTGAAATCCTGCGGGCTCAGCACGCCGTGCTTTTCAGCCCAGGCCTTGCTCATCATGCCGATGAAGCTCAGCTTTTCCGGCAGCACGGCATCGGGCGCCTGCAGCTGGACCTCGATCAACAGGGTGTCGATCTTC
>JBBSCV010000043.1:0-16254 GCA_038249925.1 Burkholderiales bacterium | reverse complement strand
GGATGCCGACGCCGATGCGCTGTTTCCGGTGATGGCGCTGCTGGAGGGCCGCTGCGCTTTCGAGGCCGCCAGCAAGGCCGACGACGATGAACTGCGCACGCTGCAGCGTTTGCACGAAGACCTGGAGCGCTACGCCGCGGCGCACGACATCGCTGGCTATTACCAGGCCAACCACAGCTTCCACAGCTACGTGCAGGGCCTGGCCAGCAACCGCTGGCTCGACCGCGTCACCAGCGACCTGCGCCGCTTCATGCGCCTGATGCGCGGGCGCCAGCTGGCGCTGCCGGGGCGCATCGATGCCTCCATCAACGAACACCGCGTGCTCATCGACGCCTTCTTGCAGCGCGACGCCGCACGCGCCGAACGTGCGATGCACGACCACCTGATGGCGCAGCTGGTGGCGCTGAAAAAACTGCGCCGCTCGGCCCGCAGAAGCCGCAGCCCGCCCGCCACTGCCGCCTGAGCATCCCACCACAAAATCCCATGCTTGACGACATCCGCCACGCCGCCGCGCGCCATCGCAAAGAGCGAACTCTGCGCCGCATGAAGCTGGACTGCAAGCGCCTGCTCGGCGAAAAGGGTGAACTCGGCGGCATGGCTTTGGCGGTGGATCTCATTGACCGCCTGGACACCCTGGAAGACGAAGACCTGAGCGGTTTTTTCGACTTCCTCGCGCATGATCTCGGGCCCGACCCGCAGGCCGTGTTGCGCGCCGCGCAGGCCTACGCGGCCGGGCCTGATGTCGACACCCTGAGCGTGCTGCAGCAGGCCGCCGAGCCGCCGCGCCAGGAACTCTTTCGGCGCCTGAACCGCATGCCTGGCGGCACCTCGGCTCTGCTGCGCCTGCGCCGCGCGCTGATGCGCGCGCTTCGCGAGCATCCAGAACTCGCCGTCATCGAGGCCGACCTGCTGCACCTGCTGACGAGCTGGTTCAACCCCGGCTTCCTGCGCATGAAGCGGGTGGACTGGAACTCGCCCGCGCAGCTGCTGGAAAAGATCATCCTGCACGAGGCCGTGCACGCCATCGACGGCTGGGACGACCTGCGCCGCCGCCTGCAGCCCGACCGCCGCTGCTTCGCGTTTTTCCACCCGCAGCTGCCCGACGAGCCGCTGATCTTTGTGGAAGTGGCGCTGCTGCCCGAGATGCCGGCAGCCATCGCACGGCTGATCGACAAGGCCAGCACGCCGCTGCCGCCCGAGCGTTTCCGTGTCGCGGCCTTCTACAGCATCAGCAACTGCGAACCCGGCCTGCGCGGTGTCAGCCTGGGCAACTTCCTCATCAAGACCGTGGCCACACAACTGCAGCGTGAACTGCCGCGGCTGAAGACCTTCTGCACGCTCTCACCGATCCCCGGCTTCGCAGCGTGGCTGCTGGCCGAGCCCGATTTCGCGCAGATGCCCGGTATGAAGAAGGGTGCAGTGGCCGAACTGGAAGCCGCGCGCACGCTCTTGTGCACGCTGTGCAAGGGCGAGCTTGCCAAACTGCAGGGCGCCGCCATCCACGAACACCTGGGGCCCGACGCCACGGCAGCATTGCAGTTGCTGTGTGGCGCGTTCCTGGCCTACCTGTCACCGCTGCCCCGGGGCGACGCGGTGGCACGTTTCCACCTCGACAACGGCGCGCGGCTTGAGCGTCTGAACCCGCGCGGCGATCTCTCGGGAAAGGGCCTGCGTCAGAGTTTCGGCATGATGGTCAACTACCTCTACGACCTTGGCAAGGTAGAAGCCAGCCACGCCAAGTTTCGCCAGGGAGAAGTGGCCCGCTCACGCGCCATCGCGACACCCGGCTGATCGCGGCGGAGCACGGCCGAACACGACTGAGCGACGAAGATCGCGCGCCCGCAGAATCAATTCACTCACAACGGAGACAAGCACCATGACCGAACTGAACCGCCGCAAGGCCCTCATCACCGGCGCAGCCGCATGGGCCGCGCCCTGGGTGCACGCACAAAGTGGCTGGCCCACCAAGCCCGTCAACGTGATCGTGCCCTTCCCGCCCGGTGGCGGCACCGATGCCTTTGCCCGGCCGCTGTTCGCGATGATGAGCAAGAACACCGGCAAGCAGTTCCTGATCGACAACAGGGGCGGAGCCGGCGGCACGTTGGGCGCCAACCTGGCGGCCAAGGCAGCGCCCGACGGCTACAACTTTTTCATGGGCGCCGTGCACCACGCCATCGCGCCCAGCATGTACCCGAAGCTCGACTACAACATCGAGACCGACTTCGTGCCCGTGGGCCTGGTTGCCAGCGTGCCGCAGGTCATCGTCGTGAACCCGCAGAAGGTGCAGGCCACGAACCTGAAGGAACTGCTGGCCTTCATCCGCAGCAACCCGGGCAAGCTGAACTACGCCAGCGCCGGCAACGGCACCAGCCACCACATGGCCGGCGAGCTGTTCAAGCTGCAGACCAGGACCTTCATCACCCACATTCCCTACCGTGGCGCAGGCCCCGCACTGCAAGACCTGATTGCCGGCCAGGTAGACATGATGTTCGACGGCCTGGGCAGCAGCGCAGGCCACATCAAGAGCGGACGCCTGCGCGCCATTGCGGTGGCTGCAGACAAACGCGCCCCCGGTTTTCCTGATGTGGTGACGGCCGCCGAGGCGGGCGAAAAAGACTACAAGGTCAGCACCTGGTACGGCATCTGGGCGCCCAAGGGCACGCCGGCCGACGCCGTGGCGGCGATGGCGGCCGAAATGCGCAAGGCCTTGAACAGCCCCGAGCTGAAGGCCACCTGGAACGGCATGGGCGCCGAAACGCCAGACACCTGGAATACAGATTTCGGCAAGTTCGCCAGCAGCGAGGTGAAACGCTGGGCTGCGGTGGTGAAGAGCTCCGGAGCCAAGCTGGACTGAAGCTGCATGCGCGCCGACAACGAGAACCTCTACACGGCGCTGCGTGCGGCCTTCCCGGCCGACCTGGACGCCACCGCCATCGAAACGGCGGACACGGCCGCGCCGCTTCGCTACACCTGGCGCGACCTCGAACGTGGCACGGCGATGCTGGCGAACCTGATCGACAGCCTGGCGTTGCCACCCGCATCGCGCATGGTGGTGCAGACGGAGAAAAGCGTCGAGGCGCTGATGCTCTACCTGGCCGTGCTGCGCGCCGGCCATGTGTTCCTGCCGCTGAACACGGCCTACCAGGCCAGCGAGATCGAGTACTTCATCGGCAATGCCGAGCCGGCCGTGGTGGTGTGCGCCGGCAAGAACTTCGGCTGGGTCAGCAAGATCGCCTTTCTGGCCGGCACCAAGCACGTCTTCACGCTCAACGAAGACCGCACCGGCACCTTGCTCGACCGCGCCGCCTATCAAGGCGACCAGCACACGCCAGCCATGCGTGCAGCTGACGACCTGGCCGCCATCCTCTACACCAGTGGCACCACCGGGCGCAGCAAGGGCGCGATGCTGACGCATGGCAACCTGCTGTCCAACGCGCAGGTGTTGCACCAGGCCTGGGGCTGGCGGCAGGACGATGTGCTGATCCACGCGCTGCCCATCTTCCACGTGCACGGCCTTTTCGTGGCCAGCCATGGCGCGTTGCTGGCCGGCGCCAAGATGGTGTGGTTCAGCCGCTTCGAGCCGCGCGCCGCGGTGGCCCGCCTGCGCGAAGCCACGGTCTTCATGGGCGTGCCCACGCTCTATGTGCGCCTGCTGGGCGAGCCCGGGCTCACGAAAGAAGCCTGCCAGCACATGCGCCTCTTCGTCAGCGGCTCGGCGCCAATGCTCATCGAGATCTTCAAGGATTGGCAGGCCCGCACCGGCCACATCATCCTGGAACGCTACGGCATGAGCGAGACCGTGATGCTCACGAGCAACCCCTACCGCCCCGAAAGCGAACGCCGCGGCGGCACCGTGGGCCAGGCGCTGCCGGGCGTGGGCGTGCGCGTGCGCGACGACAAGAACGAAGCGCTGCCGACCGGCGAAATCGGCGGCATCGAAGTGCGCGGCCCGAATGTCTTCAAAGGCTACTGGCGCATGCCTGAGAAGACGCAGGAAGAGTTCACGGCCGATGGCTGGTTCAAGACCGGCGACGTGGGGCAGGTCGATGGCGCAGGCTTCGTCACCATCGTCGGCCGCAGCAAGGACCTCATCATCAGCGGCGGCTACAACGTCTACCCGGCCGAAATCGAGGGCTACATCAACGACCTGCCCGGCGTGGCCGAAAGCGCCGTCATCGGCGTGCGCCACCCCGATTTCGGCGAAGCCGTGGTGGCCGTGCTGGTGAGGAAGCCCGGCGCCGTGCTCGATGCCAGCGCGGTGTCGGCAGCGTTGAAGACACAGATCGCCCACTTCAAGGTGCCCAAGCAGGTGTTCCTGGTGGACGAACTGCCGCGCAACACGATGGGCAAGGTGCAGAAGAACCTGCTGCGTGAACAGCACAAAGGCCTGTTCGCGCGCTGAGGTCTTGGCGCCCTCGCCTGACGAAGGAATCACAGCATGAACCTGCTCATCCTCGGCGGCACGCGCTTTCTCGGCCGCCACCTGGCGCAACTGGCACTGGAAGCCGGCCACCAGGTGACGCTGCTGCACCGCGGCCGCAGCAACGCCCTGCTGTTTCCGCAGGCCGAGCACCTCATCGCCGACCGCGACCAGCCTTCGGCACTGGCCGCCGCCCTGCACAGCGTGGACACGAGCTGGGACGCCGCCATCGACACCAGCGCGTACTTTCCGCGCCAGGTGCGCCAGGTAGCCGAACTGCTGGGCGACCGCGTGGGCCAGTACCAGCTGGTGTCGAGCATCAGCGTCTACGCCGGCTTCGACACGCTGGCCACCGACGAGAACGCGCCGCGCGTGGCGCTGAACGAAGCCGACGCCACGACCATCACCGGCGCCACCTATGGCGGCTTGAAGGCATTGTGCGAAGACGCCGCATTCGAAGGTTTCGGTGAGCGCTGCCTGGTGGCGCGCCCTGGGCTGCTGGTCGGCCCGCACGACCCGACAGGCCGCTTCAGCTGGTGGGCCGAACGTTTCGCCCGCGCCGATGCCGATGCAGAAGCCGATGCAGAAGCCGATGCAGGCGCCGATGCGGACGCCGATGCCGATGACGCCGAGGTGCTGGCGCCCGGTGACCCGCTGGGCCCCGTGCAGTGCATCGACGCACGCGACGCCGCTGCCTGGCTGCTGCACCAGGCCGATGCCTGCACGGGCGGGGCCTGCAACCTGACCGGGCCCGAGCTGCCGCTGACGATGGGCGAGTTTCTGGCCACGGCGCAGCGCACGCTGGCGCCCGCTTCGCGGCTGTGCTGGGTCGACGAAGCCTTTCTGCTGCAGCAGGGCGTGGCGCCCTGGAGCGAGTTGCCGGTGTGGCTGCCCGCGGCCAGCAGCGGCATGCACCGCATCGACATCAGCCGCGCGCTGGCCACCGGCTTGCAGTGCCGCCCCTTGGCGCAGACGTTCGCCGACACCGCCGCCTGGGCGGCACGGCAGGGCGATCAGCCGACGTTGCCGCCGGCCACGCCACCGCGCCCGCCCGTGGGACTTTCGCGCGAGCGCGAGGCCGCCCTGCGAGCGGCCTGGCTGGCACGCTGAAACGGGACGACGCCGCCATCCATCGGCAAGAGCCGCGTCTCGGCGGGCCGCACCGACGGTACGTCGCAAGTGCGTCGCGCAGCGCTGCGGTGCTGCCTAAAGTTCACTCCATCGCATCACCGAACCCCACCCGAAGGAGCCCGAACATGAACACGCAGAACACGCAGAACACGCAGAACACCCCAGTTTCCCGCCGCGAATTCACGCAGCGCGTGGCTTCGCTCGGCATGGCCGCAGTGATGACGATCTTCACGCTCGGCAGCATCGACCTGCTGGCCGGAGAGCCCGCCACCAACAGCCTGCTGGCGCAGCACGGCACGCTGCTGGCCAGCAGCGCGGCAAGCCCGCCGCGGCTCTGAAGTCAGGCGCGCTTCTTCGCGTCACCCGGGCTGAAAAGGGGCTCCGCTGCGGCGGAGCCCCTTGCATTTTGGCTTGGCGCCAGCGGCTCAGTTGTTGAGTATCTTGCTGCCCTTCACCACCGCATCGCTGCTGGCTTTGGCGTTGATCTTGCCGCTGGCATCGATCGTGATGTCCTTGCCCTTGATGACGATGGTGCCGTCTTTCTTCAGCGTCAGGCTGGCCCCGCCGCAAACGATGCTGATGCTGTCGCCGGCCTGCAGCACCACGTTTTTGCCCACCGTCACGGTGAGGTCCTTGGCCACGGTCATGACCTGGTTGGCCTGCACCGTGCTGCTGACGTTGCGCTGCACGGTGGTGCTGCTGTCGCCACCGATGGCGATGCTTTGGTTGGCGCCGATGGCGACCGTGAGGTTGGCCGGGTAGACGGGGTTCGGGTCGGCTGGGGGCATGTTCGTCTCCTGCAACGGGAAATGCCCATGCTACGGCCCGGCCGGCGGTGCCCTCGAATCACGTCGCTCAGGTACTGACTGACGCCGTGCGATGCCAGGCCGCGGCGCACCAGCCGCAGCCCAGCCCGGGCCGTCGAACCAGGCACCGCCGGCAAGTGCGTCGCGCAGCATCGGCAGGCCGTCCAGGCCCCAGAACAGGCGGCCTTCGTGTTCCAGCATGGGCACGCCGAAGACACCGGCTTGCGCTGCGGCTTCGGTGTTGCTGCGCAGTTCGGCCTTCACCTCGTCCCCGGCCGGGTCTCGCGCCGGCGCCAGTTGTTCGGTCAATGCCGCCAGACGGGCCGGTTCGTTGGCATCGGCACCGCCCATCCAGACATGACGGAAGAGCGCCTCCACCACGCGCCGGTTGGGTCCGCAGGCCAGGGCCAGGCGCTGCAGCGCCAGCGGGTTGAAGGGGTGCACGGCCGGCGTGTCCAGCGGGGTGCCGTGCTGAGCCGCCAACCAGTGCACCTGGCGAAAGGTCCATGCCCGTTTGGGCTCGACCTCGGCCGGCCCCTTCTGCCCGAAGTGCGCCAGCAGGCCGGCCAGCAGCAGCGGGCGGTACTCCACCTCGTGGCTGATGCCTTCCAGCACCTGCGGCAGGCGCATGAAGGCGAGCCAGGCGAAAGGCGAGATCACGTCGAAGTGGAAGACGATGTGCTTCATGGCGTGCTGCTGCGGCTCGTCGGCTACGGCGACGCGGGAAGTTCGCGCCCTTCGCTGAGCCACTGCACGCGCCGCAGTGGCAGCCGTGCCAGCACCTCCTGGCGGCGCATCTCGTCGAGCGACGACCAGCGGCCGATCTCGTCCAGCGTGCGCAGGCAGCCGGCGCACCAGCCGGTGGCGTCATCCATCTGGCAGATGTTGATGCAGGGCGATACGGCCAGGCCGCGGTGGGTGTCGTTCATGCCTGCACCACATCCACCACCGGCGCGCCGGTCAGGCGCTGCAGGTCGTCGGGCGAGAGAAGGAAAACGCCGTTGGGGTGGCCGGCGGCCGCCCAGATCTCGCTGAACCGGAAAAGCTCGCGGTCGATCAGCGTCAGCGCCGGCTGCAGGTGCGCCAGCGGCGCCACGCCGCCGATGGAAAAGCCGGTGCGGGCCTTGACGAAATCGGCATCGGCGCGGCCCAGTGCGCCGGTGTGCGCTGCCACGCGCTTTTCGTCCACGCGCTTGTCGCCCGAGGTCACCACCAGCACCGCCGCGTCGTCGCTCTTGCGCCGAAAGATCACGCTCTTGGCAATCTGCCCCAGGCTCACGCCCAAGGCGTCGGCGGCTTCTTGCGAGGTGCGTGCCGCCACCTCCAGCCAGCGCGGCGCATGCGGGTGGCCGCGTTCGGCCAGGGCCGTGCTGACACGCTGAAAACCTTCGGGAAACTCGTTCATGCGGCGGCTGTCTCTCTGTCGCGCCGGGTCAGCAGCGCCCGGCCGGCGCGTGAGGCCGATGGACGGCCGAGCACGCTGCTGATGTAGGCGCCGGCGTCGACCAGCGCGTCCAGGTCGTGCCCGGTGCGGATGCCCATGCCCTGCAGCATGAACACCACGTCTTCGGTGGCGACGTTGCCGGTGGCGCCCTTGGCATAGGGGCAGCCGCCCAGGCCGGCAATGCTGGTGTCGAAGACGTGAATGCCCAATTCCAGGCTGGCCAGGATGTTGGCCAAGGCCTGGCCGTAGGTGTCGTGGAAGTGCCCGCTCACGTCGGCGAGCGGATAGTGCTTAAGGGCGCGTTCGAGCACCGCCTGCACGCGGCGCGGCGTGCCGGTGCCGATGGTGTCGGCCACGCCGCAATGGTCTACGCCGATGCCCTTCATCAGCCGCACCACACGTTCCACCTCGTCCGGCGACACCTCGCCCTGGTAGGGGCAGCCCAGGGCGCAGGAGATGGCCGCGCGCACCTTCAGCCCCGCCTCGTGCGCTGCAGCCACCACGGGGCGAAAGCGCTCGATGCTTTCCTCGATGCTGCAGTTGATGTTCCTTTGACTGAATGCCTCTGTGGCGGCACCGAACACCACCACCTCGTGCGGGCTTGTCGGCAGCGCGGCTTGCAGGCCCTTCATGTTCGGCGTGAGGACCGAGTACCGCACGCCCGGCAGGCGCTGGATACCGGCCATGACCTCGGCGTTGTCGGCCATCTGCGGCACCCACTTGGGGCTGACGAAGCTGGTGACCTCGATCTCGCGGCAGCCCGCGGCCTGCAGGCGCTGCACCAGTTCGATCTTCTGCGCCGTGCTGACGGGCGCGGCCTCGTTCTGCAGGCCGTCGCGCGGCCCGACCTCGACCAGGGTGACTTCTGAGGGTGTCATGAGCTTTTCATCGCCGCTTTGCTGCTTTACTGCTTATGAGCTTACCGCGCCACCCTTTATCCCGTTCGTCCCTCCGATCTCAGCCCAACTGGGGATGGCGGGGCGGGGCACTCGGGCGCAAACTGTGATGCAAATCATGAACACGCGTCGTTGTCTGAAGATTGCCGGCCGCATCAACACGCTGCTGGTGCGCGAGATGGGCCAGGGCATCGACCCTGCGCGCATGCTGGCCGAGCCGCTGTACGCACGCGACGTGCTGCTGGTGTGTGAAGCCCTGCCCGGCAGCGAACTGGCCGAACTCGCAACGCAGTTTCGCCAGTCGTTGCTGGCGCTGGCGGCCGACCACGACGCCCGTGCCGGTCAGCCTTCTGGCTTCAGCCCTTCGCGGTTCCTGAACTCGCTGTTCGGCCACAGCACCGGCAGTCCGGCCAGCACGCTGGATGCCCCGGAGGCGCTGAAGCGGTCGAAGGCACCGGCCAAAGCCTCGCGCAGCTGGTTCGGCCGGCTGGGCAAGTAGGCGCGCCTTCTCGGGTTTTTGTCTTCTCCTTTCGAGCCCGGTCAAGCCTTGGCCAGCCGCAAGAGTTCACCGCCCTCGGCCACCTGGTCGCCGACGGCATAGAGCAGCTCTTCGACCACGCCGTCGCGCGGCGCGGTGATGGTGTGCTCCATCTTCATCGCCTCCATCACCGCCAGTGCCTGGCCGCGCTGCACCGCGTCGCCGGCCTGGGCCAGAAAGCTGACCACCTTGCCCGGCATCGGCGCGGTCAGCCGGCCTTCGGCGGCCGCGCCTGCACCTGCGTGCGCGAGGGGGTCGTGGTCGGCCAGCAGCGCGCTGCCGTCGGCGGTGAAGACGGCGTAACGTTCGCCGTGCTGGTAGACGGTGGCCGTCAACCTGCGTTCACCCAGCTGCAAGTCGTGCTGGCCGTGGCCCAGGGCGCGCGCGCTGAAAGGCGTGGCTTCGACGGCGCCCACGCGCAGCTGCACAGTGGCGTCGTGGCGGCGCTCGATGCGCAACGGCAGCGCGCCGCCGCCGTGCTCCAGGTTCAGCAGGCGCACGGCACCGCCGTGCAGGCGCCAGCCGTCGCGGCGCGACCAGGGGTCGGCATCTTCCAGCGCCGCCTCGGCCGCCAGCACATGCGCGGCCACGGCCGCAGCGGCCAGCTCGGGCGCCAGCGGCTGCGCCTCGAACAGCGCGACGTGTTCGCGCTGTATGAGTGCGGTGTCGAGATCGGCCGTGGCAAAGGCATGGCTGGCGACGACACGGCGCAGGAAGGCCACGTTGGTGGCCGGCCCCATCAGGTGGGTGTGCTGCAGCGCCATGTCCATGCGCGCCAAAGCCTGGGCGCGGCTTTCGCCCCAGACGATGAGCTTGGCGATCATGCTGTCGTAGTGCGGGCTGATGGCGTCGCCCTCGCGGATGCCGCTGTCCACGCGCGGCAGGCTTTCGCTGCGCGTGAAGGCGACGTGCGCGGGCCAGCGCGCGACGTGAAGCGTGCCGGTGGCGGGCAGGAAATCGGCGTCGGGGTTTTCGGCGCAGATGCGCGCTTCGATGGCGTGGCCGCGCTGCTGCACCTGGTGTTGCGACAGCGGCAGCGGCTCGCCGCTGGCGACGCGCAATTGCCATTCCACGAGGTCCAGGCCCGTCACGGCTTCGGTGACCGGGTGCTCGACCTGCAGCCGCGTGTTCATCTCCATGAAATAGGCGCGGATGTCACCGTCGTCCAGCTCTTCGGCCACGAACTCCACCGTGCCTGCGCCGACATAGCCCACGGCCTTCGCGGCGGCCACGGCAGCAGCCCCCATCTCGGCGCGGCGTGCGGCGCTCAAACCCGGCGCGGGGCTTTCTTCCAGCACCTTCTGGTGACGGCGCTGCACCGAACAGTCACGTTCACCCAGGTGGATGACCTGTCCATGGCTGTCGCCGAAGACCTGAATCTCGATGTGGCGCGGGCGTGTGACATAGCGCTCCACCAGCACATGGGCATTGCCGAAGCTGGCCTGCGCCTCGCGCTGGCAGCTGGCCAGCGCGGCTTCGAAATCTGCCGCCGCATCGACACGCCGCATGCCCTTGCCGCCGCCGCCCGCGCTGGCCTTGATGAGCACCGGGTAGCCGATGCGCGCGGCCTGCTCGGCCAGGAAAGCGGGCTCGTTGTTGCTGCCGTGGTAGCCCGGCACCAGCGGCACGCCAGCCGCCTCCATCAGCGTCTTGGCCGCACTCTTGCTGCCCATGGCCGCGATGGCGCTGGCCGGCGGGCCGATGAACACGAGCCCGGCCGCAGCGCAGGCGTGGGCGAAGTCCTGGTTTTCGCTGAGGAAGCCGTAGCCCGGGTGAATGGCGTGCGCGCCGGTGGCGAGTGCGGCGTCGATGATGCGCTGCCACTGCAGATAGCTCTCGCGCGGGGCGTTGCCGCCGACATGCACGGCCTCGTCGCAAGCCTGCACGTGGCGGGCGTCGGCATCGGCGTCGCTGTAGACGGCCACGGTGCGCACACCCAGGCGCTGCGCCGTCGCGGCCACGCGGCAGGCGATCTCGCCGCGGTTGGCGATCAGGATCTTCTTAAACATCGCGAACTCCCGCGGCGCGATCGCCTGTGCGCGCTGCGCGCGCCATGCGTTCTGGCTTCGCCGCAGCGGCTGCGCCGTTGTCACCGCGGTTGGCGATCAGGATCTTCTTGAACATGGCAAGGCTCTCTTCAGGCCGCAGCCCGGGGCGCAGGAAACAAGCGCCGCAGCAGCGCACGCAGGAACTTGAAAAACACGGTCAACAGCACGACTGCCAGCACGATGCCGACAGCCAGCGCGGCGAACGCCCAAAGCGGGTGCTCCCAGGCCAGCCACAGCAGCGCCGGCACGGCGGCGTCGCCCAGCAGCGACAGGCCGATGTTCGAAAACGGCTCGGGGCTCGTGTTCACCGCCGCGCGCGTGGTGGCCTTGGCGGCATGCGCGGTGGCCGCCAGCGTGCCACCGGCCAGTGCGGCCACCAGGCCCCAGGCGCTGTTCCATTCCGGCCCCAGGCCGCCGAAAACGCCCGCCGCCAGCGCCGCGCCGGCGGGAATGCGAATGAAGGTGTGCAGCCCGTCCCACAGCGTGTCCACACCCGGCACCTTGTCCGCCACGAATTCCACCGCCACCATCAGCGCGCTGGCGCCCAGCACCAGCGGGTGCTGCAAAAGCTGCAGACCGGGCGGCAGCACCACCCAGCCCAGGAAGCCCGCCGCGCCGGTGAGAAAGACCACGGCGTACAGCCGCATGCCGCTGGCCCAGCCCAACGCTGCTGCCAGCGCGAGCAGGTGCGTGAGGTCGAGCGCGGTGGTGTTCATGCGGGTTCGAACGCCTGGCGTCAACGCCAGGCCGGGTCGCGCTTGTTCAAGAAGGCCTGCACGCCTTCGCGCCCTTCTGCACTTGCGCGAATGTCGGCAATGCGGCGCGCGGTGTCGGCACGCAGCGCGGCGTCGACGGGCATGCCGGCGATGTCTTGCACCAGTTGCTTGCAGGCCCGCACTGCCGCCGGGCCGTTGGCAACGATGGCCGCCACGACTTCGGCCAGCTTGGCGTCGAGCGCGTCGGGGCTCGCCAGTTCATGGACGAAGCCCAGCGCATGGGCCTGCGTGGCGCTGAAACGCTCAGCCGTCGTGAAGTAGCGGCGCGAGGCCTGTTCGCCCAATGCCTTCACCACATAGGGGCCGATGGTGGCCGGCAGCAGGCCGAGCCTGGCCTCGCTCAAGCAGAAGTGGGCGGCGTCGCTGGCCACCAGCACGTCGCACACCGCGGCCAGGCCTACGCCGCCGGCATAACAGTCGCCATGGATGCGGCCGACGACCGGAACCGGGCAGCGGTAGATCGTCCACAGCATCTGCGCCAGCGCGGCGGCATCGGCTTCGTTCTCTTGCCAGCTGTAGCCGGCCATCGCGCGCATCCACGACAGGTCGGCGCCGGCGCAGAAGGCCTTGCCGTGGCCGGCCAGCACCACGGCGCGCAGCGCGCTGTCTTGCGCGAAACCGGCGAAAGCGGCCGTCAGTTCCAGGATGACGCCGTCGTTGAAGGCGTTGCGCACCTCGGGCCGGTTGAGCCACACCTCGGCCACATGGGCGCTTGGGCGGCGGATGTCCAGAGTGCGGGTCATGGCTGACTTTCAGTGGCGCCAACCGCGCAGGCCGCGCAGGCGTTCGAAGGCCGTGTAGTCGCGGTCGCGGTGCAGCAGCAGGTAGTCGCGGTCGATGCAGAAGGCTGCGATCAACACGTCGATGCTGCTGCGCACGGTCACGCCCTGCCGGCGCAAGTCGCGGTAATGCTGCACCGCCTGCAGGCACAGGTCGGTGCCCATCACGGTTTCGATGTCGAAGGCCATCATCAGGCTGCGCGCCTGGCGCTGTTCGCGTTCATCGCGAAAACCGCGCAGCACTTCGTACAGCACCAGGTCGGGCACGACGATGCGGGCATCTCCGTCGTCCAGCAACTGCCGAAGCGCGTCGCGCGCCGGGTTCGCGCTGGCGTTGAAGAGGTCGATCCAGACGCCGGAATCAGCGACGACCACGGCGCGGACCAGTGCTCTTCGTGAACCCGGCGGCGGGGGGCTCGGCGGCCAATACCGCCACCGCGGTGCTGGCGGCGGCATCTTCGGCAGGCTGCGTCCAGTCGACGGCCTCGTCGCCTTCCCACTTGAGCTTGCCCTGCCACTTCAGCACTTCCTTGTACGCCGCCTGCCGGGCCAGCAACTTCAGGCCGGCCTCGACCGCGTCTTTCTTGGTCTTGTAAGGCCCGGCCTGCATCGCCCGGACGATGAGCTCGTCATCGATATCGATGTTGGTGCGCATGATGTGTATGAAGCTTTGAATGAACGCACTTTATACACTACATGCGGAAGATGCCGAAGCGCGGCGCTTCGGGAATGGGCGCGTTCAGGCTCGCGCTCAGGCCAAGCGCCAGCACACGGCGGGTGTCGGCGGGGTCGATGACACCGTCGTCCCACAAACGTGCGCTGGCGTAGTAAGGATGCGCTTGATGCTCGAACTGCTTCAATATGGGCGCCTTGAAAGCGCCCTCTTCTTCCGCGCTCCACTGGCCGCCCTTGCCTTCGATGCCGTCGCGCTTCACCGTGGCCAGTACGCTGGCGGCCTGTTCGCCGCCCATCACGCTGATGCGCGCGTTGGGCCACATCCACAGGAAGCGGGGTGAGTACGCGCGGCCGCACATGCCGTAGTTGCCCGCGCCGAAGCTGCCGCCGATGATGACGGTGAACTTGGGCACCGTGGCCGTCGCCACCGCCGTCACCATCTTCGCGCCGTGCTTGGCGATGCCATCGTTTTCAGCCTTGCGCCCGACCATGAAGCCGGTGATGTTCTGCAGGAACACGAGCGGCACCTGGCGCTGGCAGCACAGCTCGATGAAGTGCGCGCCCTTCATGGCACTTTCACCGAACAGAATGCCGTTGTTGGCGACGATGCCCACCGGCAGGCCTTCGATGTGCGCAAAGCCGGTGACGAGCGTGGCGCCATAGCGCGCCTTGAACTCGTCGAACTCGCTGCCGTCGACGATGCGGGCGATGACCTCGCGCACGTCGAAGGGCTTGCGCGAATCTGTGGGAATGACGCCATGCAGCTCGGCCGGACTGAACGCCGGCGGACGCGGCGGCAGCATGGCCAGCTGCGCGGGCTTGCGCCAGTTCAGGTTGGCGATGCTGGCGCGCGCGATGGCCAGGGCGTGCATGTCGTTGTCGGCCAGGTGGTCGGCCACGCCTGAAAGCCGCGTGTGCACGTCGCCACCGCCCAGGTCTTCGGCGGTCACCACTTCGCCGGTGGCGGCCTTCACCAGCGGCGGGCCGCCGAGGAAGATGGTGCCCTGGTTCTTCACGATGATGGCCTCGTCGCTCATCGCCGGCACATAGGCGCCGCCGGCGGTGCAGCTGCCCATCACCACGGCGATCTGCGGAATGCCCAGCGCGCTCATCTGCGCCTGGTTGTAGAAGATGCGGCCGAAGTGGTCGCGGTCCGGGAACACTTCGTCCTGGTTGGGCAGGTTGGCGCCGCCGCTGTCCACCAGATAGATGCAGGGCAGGCGGTTCTGCTGCGCCACTTCCTGCGCGCGCAGGTGCTTCTTCACCGTCAAAGGGTAGTAGGTGCCGCCCTTGACGGTGGCGTCGTTGCAGACGATGAGGCATTCCACCCCGCTCACGCGCCCGATGCCGGTGATGAGCCCGGCGCCCGGCGCAGCGTTGTCGTAGATGTCCAGCGCAGCCAGCGGCGCCAGTTCGAGAAAGGGCGTGTCGGGGTCGAGCAGCATTTCCACGCGGTCGCGCGGCAGCAGTTTGCCGCGTGCGGTGTGTTTGGCGCGTGCCGCCTCGCCGCCGCCCTGCGCGATCGTCGCCAGCCTGGCGTTCAGGTCGTCGAGCAGCTGCTGCATCAGCCCGGCGCTGGCCTTGAAGGCTTCTGAACGCGGGTTGAGCTTGGACGTGAGAACGGGCATCGGGTCTCCTGGGCGCCATGCATGGGCGGCGTTGACGTCAGCGTCAACCCGGCCGCGCATTCTAGAAGTGGGGGGCCGGCTGCGAGCCGGCCACCGCACTCAGTCGAAGAGCCGCTTCGTCTGCCCCGGCGCGCCGGGGCCGGGCGGCTGCAACTGCAACCGCAGCCATTGCTGAACAAGCGGCGCGCGCCACAGGTCGTGCTGGGCGGTCACGGCCACGCGGGCCTCTGCCACCGAGCCCACGGCATAGCTGGGCACGTTCGGCGCCTTGGGCGCGCGGCGGGCCAGCAGCAGCGCCGGCACATGGGTGTTGGCCGCCAGCGCGGCCTTCAGCATGGCAGCCGCCTGCGGCAACTGCTGTGTGGCCAGCAACGCCAGCGTGTGCAAAAGCTGAAGGCCGACAAAGTCGCCCGGGTAACGTTCGCACAGCGCCAGCGCGGCGGCAGCTTCGCTGCGGCGCAGGTACACGGCGGCCAGGCGGTCACGGAAGCCGTGGTTGTCGTGCGGGTTCAGCACCTCCACCAGCGCGCGCAGCCAGGGCAGGCTCTCAGCGGCCAGCAGCGATTCGTCCATGGCCACGCGGTGCGCCAGCAGCCGCAGCGCCGGGCGGTTGCCCATGTGAGCCCATTCGCAACGCGCCTGCGGATAGCGCTCGCGCAGCGCTTCCCACAGTGCCAGCGCGCGTTGCATCAGGCGCACCTGCAGTCCTGTGGCCAGGCCCATCGGCACCAGGTCCAGCACCAGCACCAGCCCGTCCAGCACCTCGAAGCAGTCGGCCAGGCGCGGCTCGCGCTCGAGCAAATCAGACCACTTTTCGTCGACGAAGACCTCCATCGCCTCGGGCCCCACCGAACCCCAGGCGCTGGTGGGCGCCTGCAGCGGGAAGGCCTTGCGCCAGCGCGCCAGCGGTGCCGCCATCGCTGCAGCGGGTGCCAGTTCGCCCAGGTCTTGCTGCGTCGCCCCGTCCAGACGCAAACGCAGCTGCGGCGCTGGCAGGGCTTCGGCCCAGCGCTGCATTTGCTGGAAGGGGGAATCGGGCTGCAGCAAGGCGGCCAAGCCGCGCGCTTCAGGGTGTGCGCCCAGGGCCTCCAGGAAGTCGCTGTCGTCCTCGTC